>CAKKQL010000043.1 GCA_919902095.1 Acidiferrobacterales bacterium | reverse complement strand
GCGCGCCGATGTCGCCCATGAACACCATCGCCGGATAGGTGTTGAACCAGAGGAAGCCGATCCCCGCGCCCACGATTGCCGCGCAGAAGATGAGCAGCTCGCCGCTGCCCGGGACGTACGGGAAGCCGAGGTAGGCCGAGATGTTCACGTTGCCCATGACGTAGGCAAAGATCCCCAAGGCGCCCGCGACCATGACTGTCGGCATGATGGCGAGTCCGTCGAGACCGTCGGTCAGGTTCACGGCGTTGCTCGAACCCACGATCACGAAGTACGTCAACAGGATGTAGAGCGGCCCGAGATTGACCAGCACATTCTTGAAAAACGGCAACAGCAGCTGCGTCTCGGCCGGCGTGCGTGCGCTGTAGTAAAGAAACAGCGCCACCGCCAGCGCCGCCAGCGACTGCCAGAAAAACTTGGTGCGCGCGCTCAGGCCCCTGGGGTCGCGGCGCACGATCTTGCGGTAGTCGTCGACCCAACCGATGACACCGAAGGCGGCGGTGGTGAAAAGCACCACCCACACGAAGCGGTTGCCGAGGTCGGACCAGAGCAGCGTGGCGGCGAAAATTGCCACCAGAATCAGCGCCCCGCCCATGGTCGGCGTGCCGGCCTTGGTCAAGTGCGTCACCGGGCCGTCGGTGCGCACCGTCTGGCCAAACTTGAGAATGCCGAGTTTGCGAATCATCCACGGCCCGACCCAGAAGCTGATGGCGAGCGCCGTCAGCACGCCGAGGATGGCGCGCAGGGTGAGGTAACGGAACACGTTGAAGAACGTGTAGTCGCGGGTCAGCGTTTCAAACAGCCAGTAGAGCACCTAGCGCATCCTCCCGTTGGCGGCCGTCGGCCGCGTGATGCCGGCGACCACGCGCTCCATGCGCATGACGCGCGAGCCCTTCACCAGCACCGTCATCTCGCCGTGCAGGCAATCCATCAGTGCGTCCACCAGCATCTCGGGGCTGTCGAAGTGGCGCGCGCCGCGCCCAAACGCCTCGACCGCGTGGCGGCTCAACTCCCCGAGCGTGAACAGGCGCTGGATGCCGAGACGTTGCGCGAGCTCGCCGACGCGCCTGTGGATGTCCGCCGCCGCCGGTCCGAGCTCGGCCATGTCGCCGAGCACCAGCGCGCGCTCACCGGGGAAGTCGCGAAGCACCTGCAGGCCGGCGGCGAGCGAGGCCGGATTGGCGTTGTAGGTGTCGTCGATGACGCGCGCGCCGCTGATGCCGTCCTTCAGTTCGAGGCGGCCGGCCACGGCCTTGAGTTTCTCCAGGCCGGCGCGCACGTCGGGCAGCGCGGCACCGGCGGCAAGCGCCGCGGCGGTCGCGCCGAGCGCATTCAGGGCGTTGTGTTTTCCGAGTAACGGCAGTCGCATGTCGATATCTCCCTCAGGGGTCTTGATCCGGAGCGCGCCGCCCTGGGTGTCGGGCGCGTAGTCGGCGTGGACGTCGGCCTTGTGTTCCAGCCCGAACGTGAGCAGGCGGCGCGGCGCCGCGAGCGTTTTCCAGAGTTCGCAATACCGATCGTCGGCATTGATGACGGCGGTGCCGCTGTCGGCGAGACCGGCGAAGATTTCGCCCTTGGCGCGCGCCACTTCCTCGACGCTGCCGAGCCCGGCGAGATGCGCCTCGGCGGCATTGGTGATGAGTGCGATCGTCGGCCGCGTGAGGCGCGTGAGACAGCCGATCTCGCCACGATGGTTCATGCCCATCTCGATGACGGCATAGCCATCATCCGCGCGCAGGCGCAGCAGCGTCAGCGGCACGCCGATGTCGTTGTTGAGATTGCCGCGCGTGACGCAACCCTTGCCGCGGCATGCGAGAATCGCGGCGAGCATCTCCTTGACCGTGGTCTTGCCGTTGCTGCCGGTGACCGCCACCACCGGAACCTTGAACTGCGCGCGCCAGGAGGCGGCGAAGGCGCCAAGCGCCTGACGCGTGTCCGGCACTTCGACATAGGGCAGCGGCGTGTCCAGCGCGCGCCCGAGCAGTGCGCCGGCGGCGCCGGCGGCGATGGCGTCCGGCAGAAAACCGTGGCCGTCGAAGCGCGGACCGGTGAGCGCGACGAACAGATCGCCCGGCGCCAGCGCGCGTGTGTCGGTGGACACGCCGGTGAACACCGCGTCGCGTCCGTGGTGTTTTGCCTGGAGCTTGTCCGCCAACAAACTAAGCGACATCATTCATGGCCCTCTTTTCAAGCCGCCGCACCCAGAATTTCCTGTACCGTGCGCCCGTCGCTGTACGGCAGGCGCGCATCCCCGATCTGCTGGTAATCCTCGTGGCCCTTGCCGGCCACGAGCACGATGTCATCGGTGTCGGCCATGTCGATGGCGGCGGCGATCGCGGTGCGGCGATCGCGGATCACGCGCGGCGGCGCCTGCATGCCGGCAAGGATGTCGCCGATGATCTCCTCCGGCGCCTCGCGGCGCGGGTTGTCGTCGGTGACGATGACAGCGTCCGCGAGCTGCTCGGCGAGGCGCCCCATCTGCGGGCGCTTGCCGCTATCGCGCTCGCCGCCGCAGCCGAACACGCACACGATCTTGCCGCGCGTGTGCTCGCGCAGTGCGCGCAGCACCTGCTCGAGCGCGTCCGGCGTGTGCGCGTAATCCACGACCACCAGCGGCTGGCCGCGACGGCCGCCGAAACGCTCGACGCGCCCGGCCGCGGGCCGCGCCTGGGCCAGCCGCGCCGCCGCCAGTTTTGGGTCCAGGCCGAGCACCCACAGCAGCGCCAGCACGGCCAGCAGGTTGTAGGCGTTGAAGCGGCCGAACAGCGGGCTCTGCAATTCCACTTCGCCCGCCGGCGTGGCGGCGCGCAGATACAGCCCGGCGTGCGACGGCTTCAGTTCCAGCACGCGCACGTCGGCGCCATTAAATCCGTAGGTCACGACCTGCCGTCGGCCGTGCAACCGCTCGGCCAGATCGCGTCCGAACCCGTCATCGCGGTTGATGACGGCGATCTCGAGTCCCGGCATGTCGAACAGCCCGGCCTTGGCCGCGCCGTAGGACTCCATGTCGCCGTGGTAGTCGAGGTGATCGCGCGTGAGGTTGGTGAACACCGCCGCCTTGAAACGCACCGCGGTCACGCGCCCCTGGGTGAGCGCGTGCGATGACACTTCCATGGCCGCGTGTTGCGCGCCGCGCGCGCGGAAGTCGTCGAGCAAACGATGCACGCGGAGCGCGTCCGGCGTGGTGTGCAGCGATGCGTCGAGCGCGCCGGCAAAGCCGGAACCAAGCGTGCCGATCACGGCACAGCGATCGAGCGTCTGCGCCAGCAGCTGGGTGCAGGTGGTCTTGCCGTTGGTGCCGGTCACGCCGATCACCACCAGCTCGCGCGATGGCGCGCCATAAAATCGATCGGCAATCACGCCGGCGCGCAGGCGCAAGTCGGCAACCGGAATCACCGGTACTTTCATATCGCGCGGCACCGGACGGGCATCGTCCTCGTATGCCACCGCCGCAGCGCCGCGGGCGATAACATCCCGGATGAATTCGCGCCCGTCAGCGCGCAAGCCGGGCAGCGCCAGGAACAGATCGCCCGGCGCGACCGCGCGGCTGTCGCTCGCAAGCCCGCGGATTTCGCGGTCCTGCGCGTCCGGCACCTCGGCCAGGTCCGCCAGCAGTTCGCGCAACCGTTTGACGTGTGCGGACGGGTTCACTCGGCCAACCTTTCGTTGCGCACCGTGAAAATCTTGTGCACCTCTTCGCGCGGCGCATCCGGCGCGATGTCGAGCAGGCGCAGCGCGCCGGCCATGACACGCGCGAATACCGGCGCCGCCACGGCGCCGCCGAAGTAACCGCCGCGCGCGGGATCGTCCACCGCCACGACCATGACCAGGCGCGGGTTCGTCGCCGGCGCCAACCCGGCGAACCAGGCGACATAGTGGCTCTCGGAATAGCCGTTGGCGGTGAGCTTGCGCACCGTGCCGGTCTTGCCGGCGACGCGGTAATCCGCCACACGCGCCGCCGTGCCCGTGCCCTCGGCGCCGACCGCGAGTTCGAGCATGGCGCGCACCTCGCGCGCCGTGTTCTCGGAAAACACGCGCACACCTTCCGCCGGCACGGTCCGCTTCAGCAGCGTGATGTCCGGCGCCACGCCGCCGTTGGCGAAGGCGGCGTAGGCGCGCGCGAGCTGCAACGGCGTCACCGAGATGCCGTAACCGAACGACAGGCTCGCCTGCTCCACCGGCATCCAGCGCGCCGGCCTGTGCAGCACGCCGAGCGCCTCGCCCGGCAGGCCGCTGCCGGTGGACACGCCGAAGCCCGCGCCGCGGAGCATGTCCCACAGCGTCTGCTTGTTGAGCGCGAGCGCGATCTTGCTGGCGCCGACGTTGCTCGACTTCTCGATCACGCGCGCCACGCTCAGCGTGCCGTACGGATGCACGTCGCGGATCGTGCGGTTGCCGAACCTGATCGCCCCCGGCGCGGTATCGATGAGCGTGTCCGGCCGGAACTGGCCGGACTCGAGCGCGGCCGCGACCGTGAACGGCTTGAGCGTGGAGCCCGGCTCGAACAGGTCGGTGACGGCGCGGTTGCGGAACGCCTGGCCCTTGAGGCTGCCGCGATTGTTGGGATTGAAATCGGGTTCGTTCACCATGGCGAGCACTTCGCCGGTCTGCGCGTCGAGCACCACGGCGGTGCCGCCGCGCGCGCCGTGGGTCTCGATCGCCTGCTTGAGTTCGCGGTAGGCGAGATACTGCACGTGCCGGTCGAGGCTGAGCACGACGTCACGGCCGGGCCGCGGCAGCACCACGCTCTCCACGACCTCGACGACATTGCCCTGCAGGTCCTTGAGCACGCGTTTCTGGCCGGGGATCGCGCGCAGGGCGCTGTCGTGCGCGAGTTCGATGCCTTCCTGGCCGATGTCGTCCACGTTGGTGAAACCGAGCACGTGGCCGGCAACCGGGCCGAGCGGATAGTAGCGGCGGTATTCGCGCTGCAGGGCCACGCCCGGGATCTTGAGCGTCATCACGCGCGCGGCGAGATCCGGCGCGGCGTGGCGCCGGAGATACACGAACTCGCGCGCCTCGTGCTTCTCGAGCAGCTTCGCGAGCTCGCGCGCATTCATGCCGAGCGCGCCCGCGAGCGCCGGCCACTGCCTGCGCGCCTCGGCCAGCGTCGGCGGATGCGCCCAGATCGAGTCCACCGGCGTGCTCACCGCGAGCGGCGCGCCGTTGCGGTCGAGAAGCATGCCGCGGTGCGAGTTGTCCTTGACCACGCGCGAATGGCGCGCCTGGCCCTGGTCCTTGAGGAAGCGGGCGTCGAGCACCTGCAGGGTCAGCGCCCGCGCGGCGAGCGCCACCAGCCCCAGGCACAGCGCCCCGAGCACCAGCGCCGTGCGCACCGGATGCCGCGCTGCGTCCCGGCGCCGACTCACGGTGTCTGCTCCCCGCTCAGGCGCACCACGGCGACGTTGCGCGGATCGGGGACGCTCATGCCGATACGGGTACGCGCCAGCAGCTCGACGCGGCGGTGCTGCGACCAGGCCCCCTCTTCGAGCAGCAGCTGGCCCCACTCGACGTTGAGTGCATCGCGCTGCGCCTGCAGTGCCTGCAGTTCGGCGAAGCGCTGGCGAGTTTCGTGCTTGAGCTGCACCACGGCGATGGCCGATGCCATCAGCGCCAGAAGCAGCAGCATCACGCGGCTACGCATGCGCATGCTCCGTGCGCTCGGCCATGCGCAGCACGGCCGAGCGCGCACGCGGATTGCGCTGCACTTCGGCGGCGCTCGCGCGCACCGCCTTGCCCACCAGTTTCAGGCGCGCCTGGATTTCGCTTGCGCGCACCGGCAGCTCCAAAGGCAATTCCTCGCCCTTAGCTTCCGCGCGCAGGAAGCGTTTCACGATCCGGTCTTCGAGCGAATGAAAGCTGATCACCACCAGCCGTCCGCCCGACGCCAGCGCCTGGACCGCCTGCGGCAACGTCTGTTCGATTTCCTTGAGCTCGCGATTGATGAAAATGCGAATCGCCTGGAAGCTGCGCGTCGCCGGATCCTTGCTGCGTTCGCGCGACGGCACGGCGCGCGCGATGAGCTCGGCAAGCTGGCGCGTGGTAGTAAGGGGTGATTGCGCGCGTTCGCGCACGATCACGCGCGCGATGCGGCGCGCGTAGCGCTCCTCGCCGTACTCGTGCAGCACGCGCGATATTTCTTCCTCGGGTGCGGCATTGATCCACTGCGCGGCACTCACGCCACTCGTCGGATCCATGCGCATGTCGAGCGGGCCGTCGTGACGAAAACTGAAGCCGCGGGCGGGCTCGTCGAGCTGCGGCGAGGACACACCGAGATCGAGCAGGACGCCGTGCACGCGGCCGTTCAGATTGCGTTCGCCGAGCAGGTGTCCGAGACGGGAGAAGGCGGCTTGCTGTACTTCGATACGCGCATCGCCGGCGCAGCGCGCGCGCACGGCGGTCACGGCCTGCGGATCGCGATCGAGCGCCAGCACCCGGCCCTGGGGCCCCAGCTTTTCCAGAATCGCCTGGGTATGACCGCCGCGCCCGCAGGTCGCATCGACATAGAAACCGTCCTTGCGCACCTTCAGTGCCTGCAAGGTTTCCTCCAGCAGCACCGGGACATGTTCGGGTTCATTCACGATGCGCCTAGAGTGAAATCGATTCCATATCGGGCGGCAGCTCGCCTTCGTCCTCCGCGCTCTGCGCCAGCCATTCGGCGCGGCGCGTATTCCACGTGGTCTCGTCCCAGATTTCGAACTTGTTGCCCTGGCCGATGAGCACGATGGTCTTCACCAGGCTCGCGAACTCGCGCAGCGGCGGCGTCAGCAGGATGCGGCCGGCGGCATCGAGTTCGCATTCGGTGGCATGACCGATGAGCAGGCGCTGCAGGCGCCGCGCCGGTTTGCTCAAGCTCGGGAGCTTCACGAGCTTGCGCTCGATTTCTTCCCATTCCGGAAGGGGGTACAGCAGCAGGCAGTGATCGCGGTCGACGGTCAGCACCATCTGGCCGTTGCAGTGGCGCGCGAGGGTGTCGCGGTAGCGCACCGGGATGGCGAGGCGGCCTTTGCTGTCCAGCGCTAGGTTATTGACGCCGCGAAACATTTTTCTTCTCTAGCTCCCGCTTTGTTCCACTAATCGCCACAAAATCCCACTTACCGACACTATAGATAGCGCGGGAACAGAGTGTCAAGCAATAATTGCAAACGGCAGTAAATTTAGTCCTTGCCTGACAGCGAGTTAGGATGAATACAACCGGTGGGGGCCGAAAACAGCGGGAACTACCAGAAATATACGCTTATTTAACTATACTTAGTGATATATGTGAAAGTATAAAATATATATAATACATATAGTTATATATATTATCTAAAATAAAAAAGAGTTGGCCGTTAAGCCGGGTTCTGTCGAGGACAGTCATTCATCTGGGACGCGCGTCGCCGCGCGCCTCATGCGGCCTACCCGGGAACGGTGCGGGCACACACCAAGCGTTCCCCTATTTGGCCTTGCTCCAGGTGGGGTTTGCCCTGCCACGGATGTTGCCACCCGCGCGGTGCGCTCTTACCGCACCATTTCACCCTTACCGGCCTTTCGGCTTAGGCGGTGTATTTTCTGTGGCACTTTCCATCGGCTCGCGCCGTCCAGGCGTTACCTGGCACCCTGCCCATTGGAGCCCGGACTTTCCTCTGCCTGCGAACAGGCAGCGACTGTCTGGCCAACTCTCGACACTATTATACCACCCGCCCGGGCCGCGGCCGGGCTTCAGTCCGGTTTACGCGCGAGCGCCTGTTTATAGAGCGTATTTTTGGGTACGCCCGTGATCCTGGCCGCCAACTCCACCGCCCGGCTCACCGGCAACTCGGCCAGCAGCAGCTGCAGAATCCGCTCCGCGTCCGCTGCCGCGGGCGCGCCGGCGCGTTCCGGCGCGCCGCGCACCAGCACCACGAACTCGCCCTGGCGCGGGGTTTCCGCGCGGGCGATCCAGTCGGCGAGCTCCCCGAGCGCGGCGGCGCGGACGGTTTCGAACATTTTCGTCAGCTCGCGCGCGACCACCGCCTCGCGTACGGTGCCGAACTCGGCCGCCATATCGGCGAGCGAATCGACAATGCGGTGCGGGCTTTCATAAAAGATGAGCGTACGGGGATCGGCGGCGCGTTCCCGGAAAAACCGGCGGCGCGCGACCGCCTTCGCCGGCGGGAACCCCTCGAAGGCGAAACGGTCGGAAGGCAGTCCGGCGGCGGACAGCGCCGCGATGGCGGCACACGGCCCCGGAACCGGCACGACCGCGATGCCGGCCTCATGGGCCGCGCGCACCAGATGAAAGCCGGGATCGCTGACCAGCGGCGTGCCGGCATCGCTGATCAGTGCGATAGACTTGCCCTGGCGCAGCTGTTCCAGGAGCTTCGGCAACTGTTCACGCTCGTTGTGCTCATGCAGCGCCGTCATCGGCGTGGCAATGCCGTAGTGCGTGAGAAGTTTGCGGCTGGTGCGCGTGTCCTCGGCCGCGATCAGGCCGACTTCCGCCAAGATGCGCGCGGCGCGCGGCGACAGGTCTTCGAGATTGCCGATCGGCGTCGCCACTATATAAAGTGCAACCGTGTTTGACACGCATGCCCCCGATTACCTACGCTCAGCGCGACTGAAACGGAATTGTACATGAAACCGCTTATTTCCCATGTCCGCCGCACCGCGTTCACCGCCCTGCTCGCGTTCCTGCTGTACGGCTGCGAGACCGTCCCGCGGCCGGCGCCGGCCGCACCGCCGGTCAGTGCCGCGGCCGCGGAGCAGGCCGATCGCCGCGGCGAGTACGTGCTCGCGGCGCGTGAATACGAACGTCTGGCGCGCAGCGTCAAGCCGCCGCAGCGGCAGAATTTCCAGTTGCGCGGCATCGAGGCGCTCATCAAGGCCGGCCAGGCGCCGGAGGCGCGCCAGAAGCTCGCACAGGTAAAGCTCGTCGGCCTCGAACCCGCCTTCGGCGTGCGCAAGCGCGTGCTCGAGGCCAGACTGCTCATTCTCGAAGGCGCGCACGAAAAGGCACTGCGCCAACTCGACGACATCGTACGCACGCGCCCACTCGACCCGGCGCTGCTCGCCGACATCGAGCGCACGCGCGCGCAGGCCGAGCTGGCCGTAGGCAACCCCATCGGCGCGGTGAGCAGCCTCGTCCGCCGCGAGCGCTATCTCACCGCCCGCGAGACGGTGGCCGACAACCAGCTGCAAATCTGGAAAACCCTGAGCAGCCTGCCGCGCGCGCGGCTGGCGGCCGAACTCAACCTCACGCGCGATCCGGTCCTGGGCGGCTGGATCGAACTCACGCTGGCCGTGACCGAGAACGCCGCGACCGCCGACCGTCTCGCCGGCGCCATCGAAACCTGGAAGAAAACCCACCCGGCCCATCCGGTCGGCGAGCCGCTGCTTGCCACCCTGCGCGCCGGTGCGCCGGTGCTGTCGCGGGCGCGCACCATCGCGCTGCTGCTGCCGTTGAGTTCGGGTGTCGCGCTCGCGGCCGAGGCGGTGCGCGACGGCTTCCTCGCGATGGCATCGGCGAACGCCAACCCCGAGAAACCGCAGGTCAGGATCTATGACATCGGCGACGAAGCGGCCAAGGCCCCGGCGTTCTATGCCCAGGCGGTAACAGACGGCGCGCAGGTGGTGGTCGGCCCGCTCGGACGCGAGGCCGCCGAACAGGTCCTGCGCCGGTCCAGCCTCACGGTACCGACGCTGCTCTTGAGCCACACCGACGACAGCGGCCGCGGCCGGCCGCTGTTCCAGTTCGGCCTGCCGCCGGAGCAGGAGGCGAAACAGGTCGCCGAGCGCGCCTGGTTCGACGGCCATCGCCGCACGGCGGTGCTCTACCCCCAGAGCAGCTACGGCGAACGCATGCACGCGGCGTTCCTGCGCCACTGGCAACGTCTCGGCGGCGCCGTGGCCGCATCCCAGGCGTATCAGGAAAACCTGAGCGATTACTCCGAGCCCATCAAGCAGCTGCTCAACATTCATCTGAGCGAGGCGCGCAAGCTCGATATCGAGCGACGCGTCGGCCAGAAAATCCAGTTTGAATCGCGCGCGCGCCAGGACATCGACTTTATTTTCCTCGCTGCCGACGCCGCGCGTGGGCGGCTCATCAAGCCGCAGCTCAGCTTCCACCACGCCTCGCGCGTGCCGGTGTACGCGACCTCGCTCATCTACACCGGCCGTGCCGATCCGGTGCGCGACGTCGATCTCGACGGCGTGCTGTTCGCCGACATGCCGTGGATGTTGCTTGGCGAAGGGCGGATTCAGGAGCTGCGCCAGAACCTGCAGCGCGACTGGCCGTACGCCTACAGCGACCTCGACCGCCTCTACGCGCTCGGCATGGACAGCTACGCGATCCTGCCGTACCTGCATCGCATCGGCGCCGACGGCGGCGGCCGCTTCAGCGGCGTCACCAGCCAGCTCACGCTCGATCCCGAGGGCCGCGTGCAACGCCGGCCGCTGTGGGCGCGCTTCAGCAAGGGCACGCCGCGCCTGATCGACTCCGCCCCGCCCGACGCCGGCCAGTTCCGACTCGACCTCCCCGGAGGCTAGATGGCGAAGACCACGCCGCCGCACCAGCGCCGTGGCCGCGAGGCCGAGGACGCCGCCTGCGCACACCTGCGGCAAAATGGCCTTACCCTGCTCGCGCGTAACTACCGCAGCCCCTGGGGCGAGATTGACCTGGTGATGCAGGACGGCGACGGCCTGGTGTTCGTCGAGGTACGCTACCGCGCGCGCACCGACTTCGGCGCGCCGGCGGAGACCGTGGACGGCGGCAAACAGAGCCGGCTGCGCGCCACCGCCGAGCATTATCTGCAACATACCCGCGGGGCCTCCAGAAAACCCTGCCGTTTTGATATCGTAGCCATCGCAGGTGGGGCCGACGGCGGGCTTCACTGGCTGCGCAACGCATTCTAGGAAAACGACAGACCATGGCGATCGGCAACGCGGAAATGATGGACGAGACCTTCCTGCTCGCGCGGGTGCGGAACAACTTCCAGGAAAGCGTCCTGACCATCCGCGACAGCGCCGAGGCGCTGACGCCGCTCATTACCCACGCCGCCGCGCACATGATCCGCGCGCTGCTGTCGGACCATAAAATCCTTGCCTGCGGCAACGGCGGCTCGGCCGCCGACGCCCAGCACTTCTCGGCCGAGCTGCTGAACCGCTTCGAGCGCGAACGTCCCGGCCTGCCCGGCATCGCGCTCACCACCGACACCTCGACGCTGACCTCGATCGCCAACGACTACCACTTCGACGAGGTGTTCTCGAAACAGGTGCGCGCCATCGGCCAGCCGGGCGACGTGCTGCTCGGCATCACCACCTCGGGCAACTCGCGCAACGTCATGCGCGCGGTCGAGGCGGCGCACGAGCGCGACATGGTCTGTGTGATTCTCAACGGCCGCGGCGGCGGTGAAATCACCGCGTTGTTGCGGCCGGAGGATGTAAACATCTGCGTCGCCGGGCCATCGACGGCGCGCGTTCAAGAAGTACACGGGCTCATCATCCACTGCCTGTGCGATCTCATCGACTACCAACTGCTGGGACAGGGCTAAACATGAAACATTCATTGCTCGTGACGCTGCTGGCGCTTTCTGGAATGAGCTTGCTGGGAAGCTGCGCCCCGGTGATCGTCGGCGGCGCCGCCACCGGCAGCGCCGTCATCGCCGACGAACGCACCTCCGGCTCGTTCCTCGACGACGAGGCCATCGAGGTCAAGGCGACACTGGCGATCGCGGACGACAAGTCGCTCACGGACGTGCACATCAACGTCACCAGCATCAACGGCGTGGTGCTGCTCACCGGCGAGGCGCCGACCGAGGCCCAGCGCGCCAAGATCCTCGATCACGTCCGCACGGTACCGCGCGTGCGTCGCACGGTGAACGAAATTCGCATCGCCC
>CAKKQL010000042.1 GCA_919902095.1 Acidiferrobacterales bacterium | reverse complement strand
ACCGCCAAAATCGGGTCTTTGTTGCGTTCGCACGACGGGGAAGATTGTTTCAAGGACTATTCCAAAGGGACGCGGTTCTGGAAAACATGGTACGGAAACCGCGTTACACGTGCTAGCGCAACACGGGTAAGCACCGACCACAGGACGGCTCAGCGGCGATCCATTTTCTTCAGGATACCGCAACCCTTGCGCGAACCGTTGCAAAGGTTGAGCAGCAACCGCAGCTCGTCGCGCAAAGTTTTCAGCTCGTCCATGTGCGCCTCGGTATCGGCCAACTTCCTTGCGGTTAGCCCGCGTACCGCTTTACGCGCGTTTTGCGGTGCGTCGCGCATCTTGAGCAACGTCGCGATCTCAGCGAGGGTGAAGTCCATCTTCTGCGCCCGCTGGATGAAGCGCAGCCGTGACAGATCCTTGTCGTTGTACAAACGCAAGCCGCCGCCGTCGCGCCCGACGCGCGGCAACAGCCCGATTTTCTCGTAGTAGCGCAGGGTATCGACCGTCAGGCCGGTCAGCCGCCCGACGTCGCTGATACGATAGTTTTCCCCGGCACCGTTGTCAGGCGATACGCGCATGGTGGAAGTCACATCGGCATCTCGTAATACTGCTCGATAAGATACACCCCGGCCACGATCAGGGTAAGCCCGCCGACGATCTCGAACGCCTTTTGCCAACGCGTCAGTGCCCGTAGCGATTCGAGCCAACCCATGCCGAGCGCGCCGAGAATGATCGGCACCGAGCGCCCAAGAGCGAATGCGAGCAGGAGCGCAATACCGAACGGCACCGAACCGATGCCGGCGGCGGCCGTAAGCAGCACGAGCAACGCGGGTGTGCAGAACGGGCACACGGCGATCGAAAACGGAATACCCAGCAGAAACGCCCCACCGATGCCCGCCACGCGATGGCCACGCATCGAGAACCACGGCAGTCGCAACTTCAACCAGCCGGGCCACATGAGGCCGAGCACGATGAGCACCGGCCCGAGCACGAGGCCCCATCTTCGCCCCATGACACCGCTCACCCACTCCCCGCCGAGCGCCGCAGCCACACCGAGCACGACGTGGGTGACGATCAGGCCGCCGATAAACGCGCCCGCCAGCGCCGCCGCGCGCCGCGGCGCGTGCGCCTTGGTCACGTAGGCGAGCGTCACCGGGATCGCCGCGAACGCGACCGGATTGAAGCTGAAAATGAAACCCGCGGTAAAGCCGACGATCAGGCCCGCCATGCTCGCCTCGGTGAGTGCCAGGCGCAGGGATTCCATGTCCATGATGCGTTAGAGCAGGAGATAAACCGCCGCGGCGTACAGCAGGCCGGCGGTGAGGTACGAGGTCGCCAGCGCGGACGCCTTGAGGAACCGCTGCCCGGCCGCCGACAGGCCGATCACGGCGGCGACCGCCGTGGGCAAGGTAAAGAGACTCGCGAACAACAACCCGCCAGCAAGTGCGAGCGCGTAGGAATCGAGGGTGATCGCCATGCCGAGCACGATCACGAACAGCGGCAACGTGCACGCCGGCAACGTCAGCCCCAACCGCACCGCGGCCGGCAGGCGCACGTTGCCCGGCAACAGCCGGTGAAATTCCAGATGTGGCACCGGCAGGTAGACAAAGCGCGACACGACATAGACGCTCGCCATGGCCGCGAGGATAACGCTCGAAAGCACCGCATCCCAGGCTGGTGACGGGGTCAGCAACACCGCGACCACGAGCAATCCCGTTACCAGCAGGCTGCGCGTGAGCCACAGTACGACCAGCTCGCGGCGGCACGCCGGCTTTGGGCGCGCATGGGCGCGCACCGAAAACAGCGTGTGCGTGGCGATGGTGCAAGGTTCGAAGAACGACAAGAGCCCTAGCACCGACGCCGTGATGATGAGCGCGACCGCGGTCACGTGGCCCCCTCCCGCAACCGCTGCTCCAGAACCTTGCGCAACTTCTTTTCCGACGGCAACGCCGTGAACAACAACTCGCCGTTCACGGCGATGGCCGGCGTCGAGAGCACACCGAGCTTCACGGCATAATCCATGTCATCCAGCACATTCACCTCGCGCCACTCGATGCGGCTGCCGCCGACTTCCTCGGCGACTTTTTTGAGGACATCTTTTGCATGGCCGCACTTGGCACAACCGGGGGAGGAAAAGACTTCCACTTTCAGCATGACCCGTCTCCGTCGAATGTTATTGCTTGGATAAAGCCTAGCCCCTGGAGTTCACTCCAGGTCAAGGGGCGGTGACGGCGGGACTTGACCTGGAGCCGACTCCAGCCATTATCATGGAAAAATTGCAAACAACAGGCATTTGATATGACACCCGCATTCGCACTGACACGGATACTCGTGCTCTTGCTGACCGTCGTGTGGGCCATCCCGGCGCGCGCTGCCACGTCCGCCGATACGGTGTTGGCCGGCGCCCCGAAGGCAACGTGGATCGCCGACGGCAAGGGCCAGCGCATCGTCTACATCTTCATTGACGCGAACTGTCCCTCCTGCGCGCTGCTCTATCGCAACCTGCGCACGCTCATCGAACCCCAGGACTTGCAGATTCGCTGGGTGCCGGTCGCCGTGGTCAACGCCACCAGCCTCGGCAAGGCCTCAGCGATGTTGCAGGCGCCGGACCCGCTCGCGGCCCTGCGCTATAACGAAGAACACTACCGCGGCGAAAGCTATAGCGGTGGCATCGAAGAGGACATCCCCACGACCGAGACGGAACAGAAGCTGCGCGCCAACGAACGCCTGTTCAACCGGCTCGACATCCCGGTCGTGCCCACCATGCTGTTCGAGGACCGGAATTGGCACACGGTGATAATTCAAGGGGCGCTCTCGCCGGTGGCGCTGCGCAAGGTTTTTTCCCGGCTTCCATGACGCGCAGCAGGCAACTCTTGACTCCGTACCATAGTACGGGACCTATGCTTCAGCGGTCAGAAAACCGCCGTGAGGCTTGCCATGCCAACCATCGAATTCATCTACGACCGCGATTGTCCCAACGTCGAGGGCGCACGCGCCGCTCTGCGCGATGCGCTGCGCGCCCTGAAGCGCACGCAGGTATGGCAGGAATGGGACCGCGCCGACACGACGGCGCCGGAGTACGTTCGCGCCTACGGCTCGCCGACCATTCTGGTGGACGGCAAGGACATCGCCGGCATGC
>CAKKQL010000041.1 GCA_919902095.1 Acidiferrobacterales bacterium | reverse complement strand
TGTTCGCCTGCGAGCAGGCGGCGGTGGCGCCGGACTTTCTGCTGCTCGGCAAGGGACTCACGGGTGGCTATCTGCCGTTGTCGGTGTGCCTGACGACGGACAATGTCTACCAAGCCTTCTACGGCGATGGGATCGAGCCGAGGGCCGCACGCCAAGGAGGGCGCGGTAGCGGCTTTGCCGAATACAGCGCACAAAAGGCGTTCCTGCACTCGCACTCCTACACCGGCAACCCGCTTGCCTGCGCCGCGGCGCTCGCCACGCTCGACATCTTCCGCGACGACGACGTGCTCGCGCGCAATAAAACACTGGCGGCGCACATGGCGCGGGCAACCGCGCGCCTCGCCGATCACCCGCATGTCGCCGAGGTGCGCCAGACCGGCATGATTCTCGCCGTCGAGATGGTGCGGGACAAAAAAACACGTGCGCCCTATCCGTGGCAGGAACGGCGCGGGCGTATCGTATATAAGCACGCGCTATCGCGCGGCGCGCTGCTGCGCCCGCTCGGCGACGTGGTTTACTTCATGCCGCCGTACGTGATTCAGGAAGCCGAGATTGATTTTCTCGCCGACGTGGCGTGGGAAGGAATCAACCTCGCCACGACCGGCCGACCGCTGAAAGCTGACAGCGCTTACGGATAGAACGCTTTCTTCAGCGCCTCGAGGTCGGGGATCGCCAGCAGCCGGCCGCCAAGCTTGAGGCCGGCGGCAACGTAGGGCGTGTCCGGCAACTCGGCGCTGGTCGCGGCCAGGGCCAGGGCGCTGTCCACGGTCTGCGGCCGCGGCTCGGCATGCGTCAGCAGTCCATAGAACTCCCAGTCGCGGCGGCCGGGCAGCGGATAAAGAATCACGACCTTGGAACCCGGCGTGGGGGGCGTCACCGTCCCGCCCATGAGCGCCTCGAACGACACCACCGGCACCGCCAGCGTGCGCCAGGGCGTGACGCCGAGCAACCAGCCGGGGGCCAGGGGCACCGGCGTGAAATCGCCCACGTTGACCACCTCGGCGACGTTGGCCGAGGGCACGAGCAGTGTCGCGCCACGCAACGGCAGCTCGAGCGCGTGAATCCGCTCCAGCGCGGGCGCCGTCATCACGCCCCCTCGAGCGACTGCAGGTAGGCCACGAGCGCGCGCGGCTCGAACACCAGCACCACGCGTTTATCCGCCAGCCAGGCGCCGCCGAAGAGGTGGCCCGCAGACGTCGGCGGCGACCCGAGGGGCTCGAACGAGGCAACGGTGATTTCGCTCTCCGGCAGCATGTGCACGTCGTCGGCCACGAAACCGGCGCCCTGGCCGGGCGACGATTCGATGAACACCGCCCGCTGCCAGTCGCGGCGCGCCGCCGGGCGCAGGGCCCCGTCAAGCGCGTACGCCGGCTGGCGCCGCCCGCGCACCGTGCGCCAGGCCACAAGCGGTCCGGCGGCGTCCTCCGCGCCCAGGTTCTCGCGCTGCTCGATGGCATAGCCGGTCGCGCCGGGGAGCAGGTACTCGGCACCGCCGATGCGCAACCGCAGATACTGTTTGGCCTTGGCCACGCTGACGGTTCCGTGTTGTGCCCGTGTTCAGGAACGATCAGGAAGGCCGGCCAGCGGCGAGGAGGCCGTCGATATTCTTGAACAGCTCCTCTTCCTGGTAGGGCTTGCTCATGTACATGTTCACCCCGAGACTGAGCGCCTTATCGCGGTGCTTGGTGCCCGCACGCGAGGTGATCATGATGATCGGGATGTGCTTGAGGCGCGCCTCGCCGCGCACGCGCGCGGTCAGCTCGTAGCCGTCCATGCGCGGCATCTCGATGTCCACCAGCATGAGGTCGGGAATGCGCTCGCGCAGCTGTTCCACGGCGTCCACGCCGTCCTTCGCCACCATCACGTCCAGACCGCGTTTCTGCAGGTGCTTGCTCGTGATCTTGCGCACGGTGAGCGAATCGTCCACCACCATGACCACCGGGCGGCTGCGCACCTCTTCCGCGGCTACCTTGGCGCCGGCGATGTGCTCGAAACGGACGGTGTCGTCGCGGTACCACAGCCCGGCGGCATCGAGGATCAGCACCACCCGACCGTCGCCAAGGATGGTGGCGCCGGCCAGCCCCTTGAGCTCGGCGAGCTGCGGGCCGAGCGCCTTGATCACCACTTCGCGCGTGCCGCGCAGGCCATCTACCTGGATCGCGACCTCGCGCGTGCCGGTGCGCACCAGCAGGATCGGCACCTTGCGCGCCCCGTCCAGCGACGAGACCAGCCCCAGGCGCGCACCGAGATGCATGTACGGATAGACCTGGTCGTGGTAGTTGAGCAGCGGGTTCTTGCCCACGGCGATATTATTCAGCTTCTCGACCGGGTACTCGATGATGTTGGCCACGGACGCGAGCGGCACGGCAAACACCTGATCGCCGACGTGCACCATCAGCGCCTGCATGATCGAGAGCGTGAGCGGCAGACGGATGATGAACGTCGTGCCGGCTCCGCGCTTGGTGTCCACGGACATCGTTCCGCCCAGCTGCTTGACCTCGCTGTGCACCACGTCCATGCCCACGCCGCGGCCGGAGAGGTGCGTGACCTCGCGCGCAGTCGAGAACCCGGGCGCAAGGATGAACTGGATCAATTCCTCCTCGGAGAGCGTCGCATCCCGGGGCATCATGCCGCGCTCGATGGCCTTGGCGCGAATCGCCTCGATGTCGAGCCCGCGGCCGTCGTCGGCGAAGCGAATGACGATTTCGCTGCCCTCCTGCGCGGTGGCGACGGTGATGCGGCCCGCCACCGGCTTGCCGGCACGCGCGCGGACGGCCTCGGGCTCCAGGCCGTGGTCGAGGGCGTTGCGGATCATGTGCTCGAACGGTCCGACCATACGTTCCAGCATATTGCGGTCGACCTCGACGTCGGCGCCGATGAGATTCAGATCGGCGCGCCGAGCGAGCTCGCGCGCCGTGGTGCGCACGATGTGGCGCAAGCGTCCCGCAAGCGTAGAGAAACTCACCATGCGCGTGCGCATCAGGCCTTCCTGCAGCTCGGTGTTGATGCGTGCCTGCTGCTGCAGCGCGGTCTGCGCCTCGCCGATGAAGTTGCCGAGGTTGCCCTGGATCGTGGTCAGGTCGTGCAGGCTCTCGGCCAGCTGGCGCGAGAGCTGTTGCAACTTGGTGAAGCGGTCGAACTCGAGCGGATCGAAGTCGGTGCCCGGGCCGGCGGCCTCGCCGTTCTGGTCGAGGCGGAAGAGGATCTGCGACTCGGACTGGATCTCGAGCTCGCGGATCTGGTCGCGGAAGCGCGTGATGTTGCGTGAAAGCTCGGTCAGGTTGTCGCGGAAACTGTAGACCTGTTGCTCCATGCGGGCGCGCGCGATCGACACCTCGCCGGCGTAGTTCACCAGGTTGCTCAGGAGGCCAGTGTTGACGCGCACCTGACCGCGCCGCTCCATCGACTCCGGCCAGACCTGGCGCGGCGCCTCGTCCTCCGCCTCGCCGCCGGCATCGCTCACGCGGGTTACTTCGCCGGCGGCCTGTGGCAGCGGTGCTTGCGGTACGTCGGTCACTGGCGGCGCGGACTCGACCGGCGGTTTCAGCGCCGGTGGTGGTGTTGCCACCCGTATCGCGGCCGGCGGCAACGGTGCGCCGGCGGCCAGCGCCGAGATGCGGACCTGAAGGTCACGCGGATCGGACGGTGCCTGGCCATTCGCGAGCGCATCGAGCATCACGACCAGCGTGTCGTGAATTTCGTCGAGCAGATCGAAAAGCTCGGCGCTCGGCGCGAGCCGGTGGTCCTCGACATTCGTGAGCAACGTCTCGGTGCCGTGCGCGATGTTGCCCATGGTCATGGCGCCAGCCATGCGCGCACCGCCCTTGAGCGTATGCAACGCGCGCTTGAGCTCATGCATGGCCGCGAGGTCGTCGCCCTTGATGCGCCAGTGCGTGAGCGCTTCCTCAACCTTCGCGAGGATGTCCACCGCCTCTTCGCGAAACACATCGAGCAGGTCGGCATCGATGGTTTCATCTGCCGCCGGCCCGGCGACGGCCGGTACCCGGGTTGCCGGCGGCGCTGTCCTCGGCCGCTGTTCCGGCAACTGCCCGCGGTGATATGCAGGAGGCACAAATGCCGCCGGAGGCGGGGACACCGGGAGTGGCCGTTGCTCTGCCTCCGCCGTCGCTGGCGTCGCGCCTCCGCCGTCGCGGACGTCATCGGGCATCGGCGGAAGCTCGATGCTTTCCATTTCCAATAGGCCCTCTCCGGCTGCCTCCGCCGGCGGCATGGCTTCGAGCGTGATCTCCTCGGTCGCCAGCGTGGCGTCTTCCGCCTCGGCCTGGGCCAGGGCCTCGCGCGCGGCGCGGGCGATCTCGGCGAAGCGCTTTTCGAGCGTGGCCGTCGTGCCGCCGCCATTATTCAGCGCGTTCACCAGTTCGGCCACCGTCGCCTCGAGTTGCGCGACCAGTTCGATGTGGTGCGTCAACATCGGCGCCGGGTTCGATTTAAGCGCATGTAGCAGCTTTTCCACTTCGGCCGTGGCCTCGGCCATCATCGGGATGCCGAGCGAACGGGCGTTGCCCTGCAACGTGTGCGTGGCCCGGAACAGGGCGTCGGACACGAAGCACGCACCGCTCGCGCGGCAAGCGGCGACCTCGTTGCGAATCGCGGCGAGATGTCCGCGCGCCTCGTTCGAGAAAATGTCGAGCAGCGTGCGATCGATCTTCGGCAGGCCGGCCTCGGCGGCGCCGGATCTGGATACCGGCACCGGCGGCGTCATCTTGGGCGGCGCCGGTGCTTCGCCAGCTTCCGCCAGCGCCTCGGCCTCGGCGCGCAACCGCGCCACGTCCACCGCCGGCGGCGGACCCCCCTCAAGTTGCGCGATCATCTCCGGCAACGCATCCTGGGTGCGGGCAAGCAGGTCGAAGATCGCCTCAGTCGGTTTTCCCTTGCCATCGCGCAGACGGTTGAGCACGCGCTCTACCGCCCAGGCGTGCTCGGCGATGTCGCTGGCGCCCACCATGCGTCCGCTGCCCTTGAGCGTGTGATAGCCGCGGCGCAGCTCGGTCAGCGCCTCGTGGTTGTCCGGGTTCTGGCGCCAACGGACGAGTTCGCGCATGACGTTCTGCAACACATCGCGCGCGTCCTCGATGAAAATCGGCATGATCTCCTCGTCGAATTCCTTTGGCAGCGGGGCCGACTTCGGCGCCGGTGACGGTGCTGCCGGCGGTGGAACTGGCGCCGCAGCGGGCGTGGGACGCTGACCGACGAGTTCCGCCAGCATCTCGAGTGACTGCGTGAGCGTCGTAACGACTTCGGGCGGCAACGCCGGCACCTCCGCGGGCGCCAGCTGCAGCAGATTCAGCATCTGCTCGCCGATGCGGCGCAGACGTTCCTGCTCCGGCCGGCTTGCACCCCGTACCAGTGCTTCAAGCTGTGCTTGCGCCCGCGCGCGCGCGTGGTCGTCGCCATGGTTGGCGAGCCAGGATTCCATCGCGGCGCGCAGCTCGTCAACGATCGGGGCAATATCGGCGGTTGCCGGGCGCGGTGCCGACACGACGGCGCGCGTCTTGCCCTCGATGGCGGCATCCATCTCGCGCAGCGCCGAGTCGATCAGGGCATCGAGATTGCGCCGGCCGGCACGCAGGCCGTCGAGGAACGCGCCGATCGTGCCGACGCACACCGCGATACCGTCGAGCACGGTACCGTCCACCGCCAGTGCGCCGCTCTGAATCTCCTGAATGCGCCGGCGGGTCGCGTCGGCCAGCGCGGCGAGCCGCTCCTGATTCAGAATTTGCGCCGCGCCCTGAATCTGTGCGAGCAGCGTGGGCACCTCGTCAAGCAGCGCCACGCGCGCGGTGTTTTTTCCAAAACCCTCGACCGCCTCCTCGATCTTTCCGAGGTTGACATTGGCCTCGTCGGCCACCACGGCGATCAGCTGTTTGTAATCCGCATCCGAGAGCGAGGCATCGCTGACGAGAAGGCCCTCGGCGGTCTCGGCGCCCGTGGCGCCGGGGGCGGTCAGCACATGCAGTTGCTTCGCTGCGTCCTCGATCTGGCGTTCCCAATCGCCACCCGCCTGCGGCAACTCGCGGGTATGGTGTTCGACGAGCAGCAGCGCCTCGGCCAGAGGCATGGAAACCATCTGCGGATTGGCGATACGCCGGTCGATAATCGCGCGCGTTACCTCGGTGAGCTCATCGACCAGCCGCTTGAGGGGCGGCAGCCCGAGCATGTCGAGCGTGCCGCCGATGTGGCGCAGCGCGTCGAGCAGCGGCTCGAGCGAAACTGCGCCCTTCTGCTCCGGATCGAAATACGCCGTCACCAGGTCCTGCGCGGATTCAATCTCCTTGGCCAGCACCGTGGACACCGACTGCAGCGCCTCGGGCGCGGCCAGATCGGGCTCGGCCTCGACCGGCGTCTCGGTGGCGAGCAGAGCATCGAGTTCGAACGCGCGCTTGAGCTGCGTCACCAGCGGACCGCGGGATGCGGCGTGCGCGACCTGCCACAGCATGGACTTGGTGAGCAACTCGGTCGCATTGCGCAACTGGGATCGGTCCGCGCCGTCAATAAGCTTCTTGATAAGCTGGTCGAGCCGCGATAGCAGCTTTTTGCACTCGGCACTCGCCTCGAGGCCGCCGTCCGCCAGCGCCTCGAGCAGCCCGCGCGCCACCCAGAACAGCTGCTCCACCGCCGGCAGGCCGGCGCGCGGTTGTAGCGGTTCGAGGATCGCGGCGATATCGGTCAGCGCCTGCCTGGCATTCGCATCGCGCAGCCACTCGAGCAACCGCGGCTGGAATGCCGTGCGTTGCTGGCGGATGAGATCGGCAAAAACGTCGTCCGCCAGGCGTTCGGTAACCGCGCCATCCCTGGTATCGCCGGCGCGGGCGGGCGCGGGCGGGCGCACCGACAAGTCGGGCACAAACAAGTCGAGTTCGGAAACTGACGGTGCGCCGCGTGCGGTGCGCAGCTCGTTGAGCAGCGTCAGATTGCGCAGCGGCGACTCCGGCTGACCGTACTGCAGCCGCGCAAGATGCTCCGGCAGCACCAGAATGCCGCGCGTGAGCATCTCGAAGACCGTGCCGCTGGCCTCGACTTTCTCGTTCAGGATAGCCTCGGCCAGCGCCTCAGTCTCCTTGGCGAGCATGGCGGCGCTGTCGAGCTCCACCATCAGCAAGGTGCCGACCACTTGGTGCAGGTGGGTGATGCAGAAGCGCAGGTTGGTCTTGTCGGCCGGATTCTCGACGAACGCCTCGAGCGCCAGACGCGCCTGCTTCAGGGTCTCGTCGATTTCCGACTTGACCCATCCGAGCGTGCCCGGGTCGACCTTGGTGTGCGTGCTCATAATTCAGGTACGAGGGACAAGATACGATGGACGAGGGGGTCTCGTAACACTTTTCCCTCGCCCCTTTACCCTCGCATCTCGTCCCTGTTTTAGGCCGGCAGTTTGAAGCCTGCGACCGAGGCCTGCAGCTCGCGCGCCAGGTCGGAGAGCTTGCCGATCGCCTCCGCCGTTTCGCGCGTGCCCGATGAGGTCAGCATCGTAGCCTCCTGAATCTTGGCCATGCTGCCGGATACGTCGGTGGCGGTCTGGGAGGTGCGGCGCGCATCCTGCGAGATGGCCACGATCAGGCCCGAAAGCTGCTCGGACACCGCCTCGATCTCGCCCAGCGCCTGACCGGCGGCATCCGCCAGTTTCGTGGTCTGGACCACGCCGTTGGTCGCCTGCTCCATCGACGACACGGCTTCGTTGGTATCGGCCTGAATCGTCTTCACCAGTTCGCCGATCTGCTTGGTCGCCTCGGCCGAGCGTTCGGCGAGACGCTGCACTTCGTCCGCCACCACCGCGAAGCCGCGGCCGGCCTCGCCCGCCATGGCCGCCTGAATCGCGGCGTTGAGTGACAGGATGTTGGTCTGCTCGGCAATGTCATTGATGAGTTCGACGATTTCACCGATCTGCTGCGAGGATTCGCCGAGGCGCTTGATGCGCTTCGCGGTCTCCTGAATCTGCTCGCGCATCTGGTCCATGCCGCGGATCGTGTCCTGCACCGCCTGCGACCCACGTTTGGCGGTGGTCACCGACTTCTGCGCTTCCTCGGCGGAACGCTCGGCGCTCTTGGACATGTCCTCCATGGACCGGGCCATGGCCTGGACGCGCTCGGTGGTCTCGGTGATCTGCGCCGCCTGGCGCAGCGCCGCCTCGGTCAGTTCCGTGGCCGTCTGGCGCGAATGCTCGGACGCCACCGCCACCTGTTGCGCCGCGGTCTTGATGCGCGTGACCAGGTTGCGCATTTCCTTCACGGCGAAGTTCACCGAGTCCGCGATCGCGCCGGTGACTTGTTCGGTCACTTCCGGCTGAATCGTGAGATCGCCGTCGGCGAGGCTGCCCATTTCGTCGAGCAGCTTGAGAATCGAGTCCTGGGTCTGCTGGTTCGTTTCGGCGCTCGCGCGTGCGCGCTCGGCGGCCTCCGACTCGCGCTGCTTGGCATCGGCCACCAACTTGCGCGCCAACAGGAACAGGAACAGCATCGACAAACCGCCGGCGACGAAGATGCCGGCGGTGAAGCCAGCGCGCGCCGAAGCCAGACCGGAATACGCCGCCACCAATTCACGCGCCTTCTTGAGCAGCGTGTCGGACTGCTCGAATACTTGCTGGCTCGCACGCTGCGACACGAACAATTCGGCGGCGTTGTTCAGGATGCCTTCGACGTGGCCGTTGATCTCGGTAAAGATCGCCGAGGTTTCTTGCAGTTTGGACTTGACCCCGCCCGGCGCCGTCTTCATCAGCTTGGCTTCGGTGTCCTTGAACAGTTTCGCGTCCTTGCCGAACTGGGCCGCCGCGACCGCGGCCTCGTTGCCACCCTGGGAGAACAGGTTGACGTCCTTGGCGATGCGTTGGGACAACATGCCCTGGCGACCGGCGAGGTAAAGATCGGCCTGCTTCATGCCCGCCTGCGCGCCCAGTTCCATCACTTCGTCCGCGACCGCCAGCAGCAGCGGGCTCATCTGGTTGATCGCCATCACGCGGTCGTGCATGTTAAACAGCGATTTTTCCTGGCCCAGAATCTGGTCCACGTGCGCGCGCATGCCCTCGTTGGCTTTGGGCGCCCACAACTTGATGACCGCACTCAGCTGGTCGGACACTTCGCCCGGGCTCGGATCGAGGCCGACTTCGCCGCTGCCGTCGCGCAGGGTGTTGACGATCGTGTCGAAGCGGTCGCGCGACTCTTTCAGGCTCTTGAAGGCGATCGGCTGGCCCAGCACCGCCTCGCGCGCGTCCTTGGCCAGACGCTGCGAGAGCATGAGCAGCTGCGACGATTGCTCGATGTATTTGGCTTCGCGCTCGGCCTGCTGGGTGTTGATGGCGAGCAGCCACACCACGCCGAGGATCGAGATCACGAGACCGCCGAGGAGGACCGGCAGCCCCATGAGCGCCTGCGCGCCACTCAAACCCGCGAGCAGCGGCTTGTGCATCTTTTCAGCCGATACAAGCTCTTCGCCGGCCTCTTTGGCAACCTGTTCCTCCGAGAGGTCGATAACGTCCTCGGAGGGCTGGTCGATCAGATTTTCCTGTGTATTGTCGGTCTTGGCCATACGCTGCACCCCATGTTGTCTCTGCTTGTCTGACTTCTGCGTGACGACGACTTCAAGCGGCCACGTGCCGGAACGACGGCGCGTCGGCCAGTGACTTCATGTCGAACACGCCCCACAGCACGTTGTCGTGTAAAAACGCCCCGTTCAGATGCGCGAGCACCGGATCGTCCAGGCCGGACAGGTCCTGGCGCTCAAGCTCGGCGTCGAAGTGCCGCAGTCCCAGCACCTCGTGCACCACCAGCCCGGTGTTGAGTCCCGGGCTGTTCATGATCATCAGCCGCGCGTCGTCGTTGACGAACACCGGCGGCTTGCCGAAATACTCCGGCAGGTCCACGATCGTAATCAGGTTGCCGCGCACGTTGGCCACGCCCTTGAGCCAGGCCTTGGTGTTGGGCACCAGGGTCATGGGCGGGCACGGCAGCACCTCGAGCACCTGCTCGAGCGGCGCCACCAGCCGCATCTCGCCGAGGCGGAACGCGACCCCGGACCACAGGGTGCGCGTCTCGGTTTCCTGCGGCAGACCGGGCGCATTGTTCATGCTCTCCTGCTGCATCCGGCGCAGCAGGGCAAACGGATCCTGTTGGGTCGCGGCCATGGTTCAGAACGCCTTGAGCTTCTCCACCAGCGCCTTCTCGTCGATCGGCTTGACGATGTAATCCTTCGCCCCCTGGCGCATCCCCCAGGCCTTGTCGGTCTCCAGCCCCTTGCTGGACACGATGATGATGGGGATGCCGGCGGTCTCGGGGTCGCGGGAAATGGCGCGCGTCGCCTCGAAGCCGTTCATGCCCGGCATGACGATGTCCATCAGGATCAGGTCGGGCTTTTCCTGCTTGGACTTGGCGATGCCTTCCAGCGCGTTGCCGGCGGCCGAAACCGCGTAGCCGTACTTCTTGAGCATCTCGCTCAGCAGATGTGTGTCCGTCGGTGAATCGTCTACGACCAGGATGTTCTTGATAGTCATGTTCTTACTCCAGTCTGGTTGTTCCCGTAATTCGTGAATGCCGGCCCGCCGGCTCAGTGGACGTACTTGTTGATGACGTCGATCAACTCTTCCTGGGTGAACGGCTTGTTGACGTGCTCCTGCGAGCCGGCGATGCGGCCGCGCGCACGGTCGAACAGGCCGTCCTTGCTGGAGAGCATAATGACGGGCGTACCCCGAAAGCGTTTGTTATTCTTGATGAGCTGGCAGGTCTGGTAGCCGTCGAGGCGAGGCATCATGATGTCGACGAAGATGATGTCCGGCTGGTTGTCCGTGATCATCGACATGGCCTCGAACCCGTCGGAGGCGGTCAACACCTCGTAGCCGGCCTTCTTGAGCAGTGCCTCGGCCGTGCGCCGAATGGTGTTGCTATCGTCAATAATCATCACCTTTATGCTCACGCGGTCCATCCTCTCCGAATACGCAGGCGCCCTGGCCCTATCCACAGGTACCGGGCTGCTGGAATTTATTCAGTAATTTATGCGAATAACCACCTAACGCAGTGATTCGATAGCACATGTTCCGTGAAAAATCCATTGAACCGGCTAACCCCGCGACTAACTATAGTCCATGAAATATGGGCCCGCCGGTAGCTTCGCGGCCTTTGCCAAAGTACCAGAGTCCCGCTCCCTATAGGAGACATAGGCGTAAATAACTTCAAGATTCGTGCCGACTTTCGGCTCCAAGGATGAAAGAGGCAAGACCGCGTATGGAACGGTGGCCGAGGCCATTCTGACCCTAGGCCAAGCGGAATACGCTACCATTGGACCCGGCTTTCAGAGGAACTCCAGACGGATGGACCACAGCCTTCCCCCGACCGTCCCGCGCCTGACTACCGCCCTGACCGGGCCGTTGCAGGAAATCGAGGCCTGCCTGCTGCGGAATCAGGCCGGTATCGAGCAATGGTTCCGCGCCCACTGGCTCGAGACGCCGGCCCCATTTTACTGCTCGGTGGACTTGCGTAACGCCGGCTACAAGCTCGCCCCGGTGGACACCAACCTGTTCCCGGCCGGCTTCAACAACCTGAATCCGGCCCTGCGGCCGCTCTGCGTCCAGGCGGTGCAGACGGCGGTGGAGCGCGCCTGCCCCAAGGCCGCCGGGGTCGTGGTGGTGCCCGAGAACCATACCCGCAACACCTTCTACTTTGAGCACTTGGCGGCGCTCGTGGATATCCTGACCCTCGCCGGCCTGCGGGTACGCGTGGGCTCGCTCCTGCCCGAGATCACCGAACCGCGGACCCTCGACCTGCCCTCCGGCCGGCAGGTCGCCCTCGAACCCCTGGTCCGCGCCGGCAACAAGCTGCGGGTCGGCGATTTCGAGCCCTGCATGATACTCCTTAATAACGACCTGTCCGGCGGCTGTCCGCCCCTGCTGGCGGGCCTCGACCAGCCCATCCTCCCGCCGCTCGCACTCGGCTGGCACCGGCGTCTCAAGTCGCGACACTTCGGCCATTACCACACGGTGGCGTCCGAATTCGCCCAGCGCATCGGCGTCGATCCCTGGCTCCTCGACCCGGTGTTCCGCAAGTGCGGAAAAATCGACTTCATGCACCGCACCGGCGAGGACTGCCTGGCCGGTTACGTGGACGAGGTGCTGGCGGAGATCCGCCGCAAGTACCGCGAGCACGGCATCGGCCTCGAACCGTTCGTCATGGTCAAGGCCGACGCCGGCACGTATGGCATGGCCGTGATGACGGTGAAGAGCGCGGACGACGTGCGCGAGCTGAACCGCAAACAACGGACCCGGATGGCGCACACCAAGGAAGGCCACGCCGTCACCGACGTGCTGGTGCAGGAAGGCGTCTATACCTTCGAGTCCTGGGGCGATGCCCAGGCCGTCGCCGAGCCGGTGGTGTACATGATCGACCACTATGTCGTCGGCGGCTTCTACCGCGTGCACACCGGCCGCGGGCGCGACCAGAACCTGAACGCCCCGGGCATGCAGTTCGAGCCGCTCGCCTTCGCCGGCGCATGCTGCTATCCCGATCCCGCGCAGGCGCCGGATGCCGGCCCCAACCGCTTCTACGCCTACGGCGCAGTCGCGCGCCTGGCGCTGCTGGCCGCGGCGCGGGAAATGAAAGAGGTGCGAGATGCGAGCGACGAGATACAAGGGAAGAGCTCGTCAGCCAATGCTTCCTGACCCGCACCGCGCCGGCCTCGTATCTCTATCCATGTATCTCGCCCCTTGGCCCTCGTACCTATGAAATTAGGCGTCGTCATGGACCCCATCGGGTCCATCGCGTTTCACAAGGATTCCACCCTCGCCATGCTGCTCGAGGCGCAGGCGCGCGGCTGGGAGCTGCACTATATGGAGCAGGCGGACCTGTTCCTGCGCGACGGCGAGGCGCACGCGCGCCGGCGACGCCTGCGGGTGTTTGCCGATCCCGCCCGCTGGTTCGAGTTTGGCGCGGAAAGCACCGCCCCGCTCGCGGCGCTCGATGTCATCCTGATGCGCAAGGACCCGCCGTTCGACATGCAGTACGTCTATACGACGTATCTGCTCGAGCGCGCCGAGGCCGCGGGCGTGCTGGTGGTGAACAAGCCGCAAAGTCTGCGCGACTGCAACGAAAAGCTGTTTACCGCCTGGTTCCCGCAGTGCACGCCGCCGACCCTGGTGACGCGCGACGCCGCGCGGATTCGTGACTTCCTCGCCGAGCACGGCGACATCATTCTCAAGCCCCTGGGCGCCATGGGCGGGGCGTCGATATTCCGCCTGCGCGCCGGCGACCCGAACATCAGCGTCGCCATCGAAACGCTCACCCGCGACGCAACCGAGTACGCCATGGCGCAACGCTTTATCCCCGAGATTGCCAGCGGCGACAAGCGCATCCTGCTGGTGGACGGCGAGCCGGTGGCGTACGCGCTTGCGCGCGTGCCGGCGCCGGGCGAAACCCGCGGCAATCTCGCCGCCGGTGGGCGCGGCGTGGGCGTGCCGCTGAACGAACGCGACCGCTGGATCTGCGGCCAGGTCGGACCGCTGCTGCGGGAACGGGGGTTGCTGTTTGTCGGGCTCGACGTGATCGGCGCCTGGCTGACCGAAATCAACGTCACCAGCCCCACCTGCGTGCGCGAACTCGACGCGCTCTACGGGCTCAACATCGGCGGCCGACTCCTGGACGCCATCGGCGCGCGGCTTAAGCGCTGAGACGGCCGGTCGCCGAGCGCCGGCGGTTTTGCGTATACTGTGGCGCGATGCCGTTAAGGATTTCCGCCACCCTGCCGCTCGACAACCGCCTGGGCATGAGCCTGTTCGGTTCCGCCCTGGTGCACCTGCTCATCATCCTGGGCTTGGGCTTCACGCTCCCCAAGCTGCGCGTGCACGAAGGACTGCCGACGCTCGAGATCACGCTGGTGCAGACGCACTCGGCCAAGGCCCCGCTCAATCCCGAATTGCTGGCGCAGGCGCACCAGGACGGCGGCGGCGACAGCCGCAAACGCGACACTGCGCGCAGTCCGTTGCCGGTGCAGGAACTCGGCGAGCGGCGTCTGCGCCTGCCGGTCCTGCAGCCGGCGCCGCAACCGGAAGTGACCGCGCGGCGCGACACCCCGGAGCTCTTCAGCCAGGCATCGCAGACGAAACTCGCGCGCCCGGAGCCGCAGCCGCCGCGCAAGGTATTGCAGCAGACCCCGCCGCAGCCCGGCCTGGTCGCGCGCGCCGACCGCGATGCCGAGCGCACGCGCCTGCGCGCCGAGATCTCGCGCTCGTGGCAGGAGTTCCAGAGCCGCCCGCGGCACAAGACGATCAGCGCCCGCACCCAGGAATACAAATACGCCCTGTACATGGACGCCTGGCGCGCCAAGGTCGAGCGCATCGGCAACCTGAACTACCCCGAAGAGGCGCGCCGCCGGCATCTCACCGGCAGCCTGGTGCTCGACGTCGCGCTCAATCCCGACGGCAGCGTCAACACCATCTCGGTGCAGCGCTCCTCCGGCCACAAGCTGCTGGACGACGCCGCCGTGCGCATCGTCGAGCTCGCGGCGCCGTTTGCGCCGTTCACGCCCGAGATGCGGACCGAGACCGACATCCTGCACATCACCCGCACCTGGAAGTTCAACGAATCCGCCGTCAGCGCGCAGTAGCAACCGCGACGGCCCGGCCGGGCGCCGGGGCGGATATACTTAGGAACATGAAACCCCTGGTCTCGTTGGCCAATCACTTCCTCATCGCCATGCCGGCACTGGCCGATCCCAATTTTGCGCGCACGGTCACGCTCATCTGCGACCACTCGGCCGAGGGCGCGATGGGGCTCGTCATCAACCGTCCGACCGACCTGACGCTGCGCGACATCTTCGAGCAAATCGACATCAAGCCGGGTGAGGCCGATCACGGCGACCTGCCGGTGTTCCATGGCGGTCCGGTGCAGAACAACCGCGGCTTCGTGCTGCACGAACCGCTCGGCCAGTGGCAGGCAACTTTGGCGGTGACGGACACGCTCGGCGTTTCCAGCTCGCGCGACATCCTTGAGGCGATCGCGCACAACCAAGGACCGGCGCACTGCCTCGTCACCCTCGGTTACGCCGGCTGGTCCGCGGGCCAGCTCGAGCGCGAGATCAGCGAAAACGCCTGGCTGAGCGGACCGGCCGACCGCGCGATTCTCTTCGAGCTGCCGCCGGAGAGCCGCTGGAAGGCGGCCGCGCAGCGCCTGGGCGTGGACCTGTCCACCTTCACGGGCGACGCGGGACACGCGTGACAGCCACCCTGCTCGGCTTCGACTACGGGACGAAATTTATCGGTGTCGCCGTGGGCT
>CAKKQL010000040.1 GCA_919902095.1 Acidiferrobacterales bacterium | reverse complement strand
TGCGCGCCTCGCCTTGCAGGGAATAGAAAATTTCCGTGATCCGCAGCCGCTCGGGAACCGATTCAGCCTCGGGTTTTGAGTTCGGGCTTTGGGAAGAGGTAGCGGATTTCACGGGTGCTCACACTGAAGCAAAACAACACGCTGGGTACGGAGGACTTCGATTCTACACCCGTATGGCGCGCCGAGCAGCGGCCGCTCCTGCGCATCCCTCGGCAACTGCTCCCAGCGTTGCTCTACCTCCCGCATCCCTGCGGTCGTGCGCCCGCGGCATTTGTGCTTCCTGCACATCACAAGCCGATGGCCGAGCGCCCGAAGGGGCGCGCGCGGGGTGAAGCGGATAGAGACGATGGTCCAGTGGACCATCGCCCCGCTGAACGGGCTCGCCACGGACGGCGAGCCCTGGGCTTTCGAGCGAAGCGGGATTGCGTAGCGATGAAAGGCGCGCGTGGACCGTCAGCACAGGGATGTGCTGTCGGGTCACCGCAAAGCCAGAGGCGTGAAGCGCAGGGGTGAGCCGCGCAGCGGCGAACGGGCGCACAGGGAAGTGCGCCCCGGGCTTTCCCGCGGAGCGGGATGCATAGCGGGAAAGGTCGCGCCATCCGGGCCGCCCTTTCTTTCGTCCATTTCTTTGGGCGAGCAAAGAAATGGACCCGTCGCGCGGGGACGGGACCCCGCATTACTTTTACCGCCCTTCTTTCTTCATCTTCGCCAACCGCTGCTCGGCCGAGCGCGCGACCGGCGTGTTGGGAAAGCGGGTCAACACCTGGTTCAGGGTCTCGCGCGCCTTGGCCCAGTCGGCAAGTTCGTAATAGCAGTAGCCAACCTTGAGCATCGCGTCCGGCGCCTTCGGGCTGTCGGGATGCGATTGCAATACTTTGGAGAACTCACTGAGCGCCTGCTTGAAATTACGCACCACGTAAGCCGACTCGCCGACCCAGTACTGGGCGTTGTCCACGAGCGGGCTTTTGGGATGCGCACGAATGAAATCGCGGAAGCGCTTGTTGGCGCGCTCGTACTGGCCCTGCTTGAGCAACGCGAACGCGGCGTCGTATTCCTGTTGCTCCCGCGCGAGATTGGCCGGCACGGCACCGGCCACGGCCGGCGGCGCGCCGGCGGCGGCCGTGCCTTCAGCCGGCGCGGCGCCGCGGCGCTCGAGCTCGCCCAGGCGCCGGTCAATGTCGGCGATGAGATCGCGTTGACGTGCCTTGAGCGCCTCGACCTCGTGCGCCTGCACCTCCACCTTGCCACGCAGCTCGCGTAACTCCGCCTGCGCCTGCTCAAGCTGCAACAACATGTCGGCCAGCGCCTCGCGCCGGGCGGTGTCCGCCGGGGCCACGGTCTTTTCCGCAGCGCCGGCCGGCGCTGCCAGACACAGCGCGGCGAGCACGGCGATGGCCGACCGACGCACGCGCATCACCGTTTATACTGAATTTCCACCCGGCGATTCTGGCGCCAGGCGGATTCGTTATGCTCGGCGTCGATCGGCTTCTCCTCGCCGTAGGAAACCGTGGTGGCGCGCTGGGTGCCGACGCCCAGTGCGCGCATCAGCTTCTCGACCGTCTGCGCACGACGCTCGCCGAGCGCGAGATTGTATTCGCGCGTGCCACGCTCGTCGCAATGTCCTTCGAGGGTGAGCCGAATTTCCGGATTGGCCGCAAGGTAAGAGGCATGCGCCTCGATGATGGCGCGCGCCTCGTCGTCGATGGCGCTGCTGTCGAACGCGAAGTACACCCGCGTCTTGGCCAGCAGTTCCGCCTGGCGCGCGACCAGCGCCTGGGCGTCGGCCCCGGTCTTGTCGTCCACACCCTGGGTCTCGGTCTCGGTGCTGCGGTCCTCGACCGGTGGCGGTTCCTTCTTGGCGGTACTGGCACAACCCGCCAGCGCTACAACGCACAACATGGCAACCCAAAATCCGATGCTCTTCATGGCGTACTCCTTATGATGACGTTAACGATTGTACGGCGACCACACCGGCTCGCGCACCTCACCCTCCGCGAAACGATAGAGCTGGCGCACGCGCCCGTCGGCCGACACCGAGGCGAGCAGTCCACGACCGCGCACCTCGGTGGCGTAGATAATCAGGCGCCCGTTCGGCGCGAAGCTCGGCGATTCGTCGAGCGCCGTGTCCGTCAACACCTGCAACGCGCGCGTATCGAGGCGCAACGTGGCGATGCGATACAGCCCTTCCTGGCGGCTCACCAGCGTCAGCATTTTACCATCCGGCGAGTACGAGGCACGGGCGTTGTAATCGCCCTCGAAGGTCAGGCGTTCGGCTTGCCCGCCTTCGGCGCTCATGCGATAAATCTGCGGCTTTCCAGCGCGGTCGGACGTAAAAACGAGATACCGTCCGTCAGGCGACCAGGCCGGCTCGGTGTCGATCGCCGGGTGACTGGTCAGGCGCTGGAGCACGCGCGACGCCAAGTCGAGCACGTAGATCTCGGGATTGCTGTCGCGCGACAGCGTGAGCGCGAGGCGCTTGCCGTCGGGCGAGAATGCCGGGGCGCTGTTGATGCCGCGGTGCTCGGCGATAATCTCGCGCCGGCCATCGGCGATGCTCTGGAGGTACACCTTGGCGCGCTTGTCCTCGAACGAGACATAGGCCAGCCACCGACCATCCGGCGACCACGCGGGTGACAACAACGGTTCGGTCGTCTGCACGATGGTCTGGGGGTTGTAGCCGTCGGAATCCGCCACTTGCAGCTTGTAAACGGCAGCCCCGGCGCGCGGGGTTTCGCGGGTGACATAGGCGATGCGGGTGTTGAACGCGCCAGGTTCACCGGTGAGTTTTTCGTAGACGACGTCGGCGATCTGGTGCGCCAGTCCGCGCAGCGCCTCGGGGCTGACGATGTAGCTATAGCCGGCGAGCTGTTTCTCCCGGAAAACATCGTAGAGCCGGAATTGCACCTCGACCTTGCCGGCAGCCGCCGGCGCGATGCTGCCGATCACCAGCGCCTCGGCCTTGAGCAGACGCCAGTCCTTGAACGTCACGTCGCGATCGCGCGACGGCGTCGCGAGAAAATCTTTCCTGGCGAGCGTCAGGAACCGGCCGCTACGCGCGAGGTCGGCCTCGACCACGGCGGCGACGTCGTGCGGCAGCGCTGCCTTGCTTTTCGCCTCCCAGCCGAAGGGCACGATGGCAACGGGGATGCCGCTGTCGGCACCCTGGGTAATCTCGATTGTAATAATGGCACTGGCGTTTTGGCACCAAAATAACAACACGCCGATGAGCCACTGCCGTATGCAGCGAAGGTTCATTTATCTAGCCAGCGGGTACAAATTTAAAATTGAACTCACGGAAGTAGCGTTCAAAAAGAGCTGTCCCCTCGGGTACAGGCAAGGGAGATGCCTTAAATACTGCATTTTCCACTGATCGGTCAAACACAGGATTTCCACACGACTGGACAATGGTCGCTTGAATCACCTCACCACCTGGTACAAGCCTAACACGCACTAAACAGACGGTTCCTTCCTTAAATCCCGTTGGGCGGTTCCAGCTGCGTTGTACTTTCTGTTTGATCAGCCCTTCATAGCGCTTAAACTCACTCAGAGCGCGTTCATCTTGACGTCGCTGTTCCTCCGCCGCCACCTCGGACTGCAAGGCCGATTCCGCCTCCTTGCGCCGCTTCTCTTCGGCACGTTTCTTTTCGAGTGCCGCGGCTTTTTTCTTTTCCGCTTTTTCCGTTTCCGCG
>CAKKQL010000039.1 GCA_919902095.1 Acidiferrobacterales bacterium | reverse complement strand
GCGTTTGAGTAATTCCTGTTCGGTGTCGGTCATGGCTTGGCTCCTGATTGCCTCTGATTGCCTCTCATTCTAGCAGCAGCTCTGAAGAGTCGCAGTCCTATCAACAAAAGGGCGCGTGACGCGCCCTTTCTTGTCGGAGGAAAGGTTTCTGACACCTTTTTCATGCCCCGGGTGGGAAGGCAAATAGCAAGACCTGACCCTACTTGCTCACAGGAGGAAAATAAATCTGAGACGCCCCGATATCTTGTAGGCTCATATGCTTGGGAATCATAGGGTGTGCAAAGATGCGGTGGCTGCCCGTGACGCGCATTAACCGGAAACCGAAACCCTCCACCCGCTTGACCATTCACGATTCATCCGTGGGCGAATTCAGCGTTGCTGTCAGGAAAATAAATCTGTCCCGAATTTTCCTGTCAACGGGGAAAGATCAGCGCCTCGATGTCTCTCTATCGCCCGACTTGATAGATGACCGGTCGATAGCGTGGCGGGGGGATGGGTTTGCCCGCTTCTTTCGCCGCCTCGATCCAGGCGACTTTGGCGCGCTCCACTTCCCGTAGCGCATCCTCGCGGGTAGCTCCGAAGGCCGAACAAGCTTCGAGGTCGGGGATATCGGCGATAAACCCGCCGTCTTCCTCGCTGTAAAAGATATTGATGTGGTATTCCTTCATGGCCCCTAGTCTAGCTTCAAACCATACCGCTCGACCAGCCGCAGAAACTGGCGGATTTGATACGGCTTGGCCTGGCCTCCGACATCTTGCAGGTTCACCTGCTCAGGAATCCCAGGGTGCGCGAAGATGTGGTGGCTGCCCGTAACACGCACCAGCCGGAAACCGAAACCCTCCACCAGCTTGACCATGTCGCGAAACGCCACGTTTTGCAACGCGCCCTGGGCCAGGCGCTGAAACAGCCGTTCACGATTTATCGGTGGGCGAATTCAGCGTTGCTGTCAGGAAAATAAATCTGTCCTGAATTTTCCTTGTCCCAAATTTTGCTTTGGTCCCGCTTCAACTAATTAAGTATGGTGTCCCCGGAATTAACAACTGTCCCGAATTTTCATAGACTTTCTTCCATTTGTAATCAATCAGCTCGTTAAGCCGAGTGCCCTCAAAGGATAGATGTTCTGCATCTTGGAAACGTGCGAGCATGCCGTTCCAAATGACATCTGTGTTGGATAAACGGAACAGAAAAAAGACAAGAACATTTCGGGCCCGGTAGAGCGCAAACCAATCCCCTGAATCGAACTGGCGAATCCATATCTTTACTCCAATATCGAAGGGTTTCGTATTACCAAACAAAGAATCGAAGTCATGAGCTTCCGTAGCGCCCGTGTAAGGAATCGCGAGCACGCTCCAACAAGGGGGAAGCGCTTGCAGATGTCGCGCGACCAGCAGAGCGGCAGCGCTCTTTGTAAGGACGGCGAGTGCGACGAAAAGCGCGTCTCGCATAGGGTTTGTCTTGGGTTTGCCTGAGAAGAATGACAGTGCCGAGAACTCGGCAACGTCCTTATCTCGAACGTCGATGAATTTGAAAAATCGTAGATCGTGCTTAGTAAAGCTCGTCAAGCACTCCGAATTCAGAGCCATCATCTGAATCGATAGATCGTCTTTGTGCTGAAATTTCGATACGCACTTCTCATCGTGCAGCACGGAAATCAATTCAAGCGCCTTTGAGCAGTAGATTTCTGGACCAAAACGGTTGTTGCATTCTGCGTGTGTGGGAAGCACACCACCGTAATCAAAACCCTTTACCTTCGGCTGCGCCCTAAAAATTAACTGTTTCGGTATAGCGTGATCATCAGTCGAAGTCTCCTCGGCCACCGGCATGCCACAGAGATAGCAAATTCTTTTCATTCCAGTTCAGCTGTGCAGTAATTAAAAATGGGCAAACTCAGGGATTCCTGGCAAGGCGGAAACCGTGGAAGTCGCTGCGGTGGACCGGCGACCCGCCGATGCGGAACGCCGAGCGCACGAGCCACGGTACGCCGCCCCACGCGCCACCGCGGACCACGCGGGCGCCGCCCTCGCTTAGCGAGGCGGCACGCTTCTCGCCACCCGAATAGGCTTTGTCGTAGGGCGAGGATGTCCACTCCCATACATTGCCGAGCATGTCGTGCAGGCCGAAGCTGTTCGGGGCGAAGCGGCCAACGGGAGAAGAAACCTTGTAGCCGTCGTCGCAGCCGTCGTAAGCCCGGGTGAAACCGCTGAACGCCACCTTGCTGGTGCGGTCGGCGATGTTGGCGTGGCGGCAGAGGGAAGCGTCGTCATCGCCCCAGTAACGCGCGGTCTGGGTGCCGGCGCGTGCGGCATATTCCCATTCGGCCTCGGTGGGGAGTTTGAAGGTCTTGCCGGTTTTGCTTGACAGCCATTCGGCGTAGGCCATCGCGTCGTTCCAGCTTACTTGCACGACCGGTTGGCTGTCGCCGTTCAGGCTGTTGCCTTCGTAGTGGCCGCTGTCGTGGGAGGGTTTGAACATGCGGTACTGGCTGTTGGTGACTTCGTGCTTGGCGAGCCAGTAGCCCTCGACACAGGCTTGGTGTTGATGCTCGTTGGGGCCTCTTCCCGATTCGCTCGCCGGGCTACCCATCTGATAGCAGCCCTTTGGTATCCAAACAAACTCCATGCCGGTGACGGGTTCTTTCCAAACCTTACCGGCGACGGTACCTGGGGAGGGTTCGGGTTTGGTAGCGGCAGTCGGCGCGATGGAGGCAACGGCGGTAGTCGCGGGCTTGGGCGGACTCATCGCCCGGCGCTTGGCGAGGTCGGTGAACTGGCCGTTGGGGTATTTCTTCAGGTAACTCTTGTAATCGTCGGCACTGGTGGAGTCCTTTATGCTCTCCCAGTAGGCAAGCTCAATAGCGGCGGGATCGGTGGCCGTCGGCGTCGCAGCGCCGGGCTTGAAGTAGAAATCGCCCACGAGCGAGGACGACTCCCACGGCACCTGTGCATTGCGCGTATCTTTCATCACGCCCACACGCACGCGCTTGAAGACCTGCTCGACCGGCACGCCCGGCTGCCCGAGGCTCGCGAGCAGGTGCTGGGTATAGATACCATTCTTGCCAATGCCGTCGCTCGCCACTGATCCGGGCGCGGTGGCGAAGGCGACGAGCGTGCCCGAGGGCGCGTCCATCTGTGCCAGGCCCTGGCTTGCTGAGCGGAACTTGCGCGCGAACGGGTTGTTGCGGCAGGCATCCAGAATCATCAGGTTCAGGCGGTTCTTGGCCGTTTCCATCTTGGATAACACTTCGTTCGCGTCCACGCTGCGGTACGGCACTTCATCTTCGTTCTGGATGTCGGCGTCCACCGGAATCAGAAAGTTGCGGCCCTTCACCTGCATGCCGTGGCCGGCGTAGTAAAAGAGCCCGGCGCCGCCGGCTTTCAGTTGATTGCCGAAGACGCGGATGGCCTCGGCCATGCTCTTCTGGTCCTGGTCGAGCTTGAGGGTGACCTTGAAGCCGAGGCCCTGGAGCTTGTCGGCGATGGCCTTGGCGTCGTTGATGGGGTTTTTGAGCGGCGCGGATTTGTAATTACTGTTGCCGATGACCAGCGCGACGCGCGTCTCGGTGGGTGCGGCCGGCGTGCCCGGCGCGACCGCGAGGTTGCGCTTGGGGTCGGCCGCCCAAGCCGAAGCAGCGGCAAGGAACAGGACGCCGAGAATCAGCGGGACTGCGCGCCTGAACATGACCGGTTTCATGATTGGACGGTTCCCTTCGCGGCGTGGG
>CAKKQL010000038.1 GCA_919902095.1 Acidiferrobacterales bacterium | reverse complement strand
GCTACGGCGGCGAGGAGTTCGTGCTGCTGCTGCCGGACACGACCCTGGATCAGGCGCAGGCGATTGCCGAGCGTTTACGCATGCAGGTCGAACACATGGCGCCTACCGGTCCGAGCAACCCGGACCTGCGGGTCACGGTCAGCATCGGGCTCGCCTGCCTCGCGCCCAGCACCACCCGCGTGGTCGCAGATCCGGGAGTGTGGCTATTGCAGCAGGCCGACGTCGCGCTTTACCGCGCCAAACAGGGCGGGCGTAACCGTGTTATCTGTGCTGAGCCCAGTCGATCCTCCTGATGTGAACAGGTTGCAGGCTTTCCCGCTAATCTCTGGCGCATATGTTTTCATTTAATTGAAACTAAATAGTATCAATAAGTAACTGATGTATAAGGAATAAATGTTAATTGGAGTAATTTAAAATTAAAAATTCTTGATTTTGTAAGATAGCGGTATATAGTTTTAAACATGGCAGGGAAGCCAACAAGGATGACCATCCCCTGTGTCACAGGCGGATGCATGGCAAGGAAGCCCTGCTGGGGCAGGGATGCCACGGAGAGATGAAAGAGTATCGCAAGCACCCCCATTGAACCCCTAGGCGGCTTAACAGCCGCCTATTTTTTTGGCAGCACTCCTCGTTTTCGGGGGCAACAAAAAACCAGAAGAAGTTCGCGGCTGGAGCGCGGGCAAGGCGGCAACCGCCGGCGCCGGTATTGCACGGAACCGGCGGGGCATCGGCAGAAAGGATTCAGGCCGTCAGCGTTCGAGGTGCTTGAGCTTGTCCGGTATGTTTTCCCACTGCGCGGCATCGGCCGGTGCCGGCTTCTTTTCCGTGATCACCGGCCATTTTTTGGCGAGCTCGGCATTTAGCGGAATGAACTGTTTCTGGTCTTCCGGCAGATCGTCTTCGGCGTAGATGGCATTGACGGGGCATTCAGCGACGCACAGGGTGCAATCGATGCATTCATCCGGATCGATGGCCAGGAAGTTCGGACCTTCGTGAAAACAGTCCACGGGGCAGACTTCCACGCAATCGGTGTACTTGCACTTGATGCAGTTCTCGGTAACGACGTAGGTCATTCCAGATTCTCCTGATGAACGGGCATGATAATACACGCTCGCCAATATGTGAGGAATATGGGGCAGCGGCCAGGGAATGGCGCTACCTGAAGCAACTGCCCCGTCAGATCGTGCGAGCGTAAAACCCCGCCATCGCAGATCGCCTTGACGTCCATCAAACAACTGTCGCCCAGACTGTTTCCGTGATTATCCAAGGCTGCTTGGCTGTCTGGATCGCAGGCTCCGTATTTGCCTGTTTTTAAGTAGTTATGCTCACCGGCGCCGGGCGGACCTAGCGGCGCAGCTCCGCCGGCAGATGTATCTGCAGGCGCGCCAGCATGGCTTCGTGGATGCGCGGGTTGCCGGCGAGGATGTTGCCGCTCGCGAGGAAGTCGGTGCCGCCGGCGAAGTCACTGACGATGCCGCCGGCCTCCTGAATGAGCAGGGCGCCCGCGGCCATGTCCCAAGGGGACAATTCGAACTCCCAGAAGCCGTCGAAGCGTCCGCAGGCGACATGGGCGAGATCGAGCGCCGCCGAGCCGGCGCGCCGGATACCACTCGAGCGCAACATCAGGTCGCGCAGGGTGCCAATCCAGGCATCGAGATGCTCGTGCGAGCGGAACGGAAAGCCGGTGCCGAGGAGGGCCGACTCAAGTTCGCCGGTGCGACTGACGCGGATGCGGCGGTCGTTCAGTTGCGTGCCGCCACCGCGCGAGGCGGTGAAGAGCTCGTTCTTGTGCGGATCGAATACCACCGCTTGCTCAAGTCGGCCCTTGTGGGTGAGCGCGATCGAGACGGCAAACTGGGGGTAGCCGTGCAGGAAATTCGTGGTGCCATCGAGTGGGTCGATGATCCAGAGGTAATCGTCGCCTGCCTGGCTTCCGGTCTCCTCCGCGAGGATGCCATGGCCGGGGTAGGCGGTACGCAGGATGTGGATGATTTCAGCCTCCGCCATCCGGTCCACCTCGCTGACAAAATCATTGCGCCCCTTGGTCTCGACGGTCAGGCTTTCGAGCCGGTCGAGATGGCGCATAATAACGGTACCGGCGCGGCGCGCGGCCCGGATTGCCGTGTTGAGCATCGGATGCATGCGGAGTTCCAGGTTTTGTAAGAACGGCCAAATGGCGCGAAAACGGCAGGCATTGTAACGGCGGGTGCCAATGTATCAAAGTCTCGCATGAATCGACCGGGTCCGGATTCGCATGATGATTTGGCGGCGCAGACGGCGTTTACCGGCGTTCGCGTCGTTCTGAGCCGCCCGACGCATCCCGGCAATATCGGCGCCGTGGCGCGGGCCATGAAGACCATGCGCCTCAGGCACCTGTGGCTGGTGGCGCCGCGGCGTTTTCCAGCCCCGGAGGCAAACGCCTTGGCCGCGGGCGCGGAAGATGTTCTGGCGCAGGCCACGGTTTGTCAGACGCTGGCGGAGGCCGTGCGCGATTGCCATCTGGTTGTTGGTGCCAGCGTCCGCGCGCGCCGTATCGGTTGGCCCGCGCTGACGCCGGCGGAAGCGGCCCGTCGGCTGATCGGCGCGACAGCGACCGGATCCGTCGCCTTGGTATTTGGCCAGGAGCGTACGGGCCTCACCAACGACGAGCTTGACCTCTGCCACGCCGTTGTTGCCATTCCGGCCGACCCCGACTATTCCTCGCTCAATCTGGCCGGGGCTGTGCAGATTCTGGCCTATGAGCTGCTGCTGGCCGGCATCGAAAACCGCCAAAAGATGGATACCGGCGTGGCCGGGTCTCCGGTTGCCACCCAGGATGAACTGCTCCATTTTTACCGCCATCTGGAACAGGTGCTGGTCGAAATTGATTTTCTGGACCCCGCCAACCCCAGGTTTCTCATGCGTCGTCTCAGACGCCTCTTCAGTCGGGCCGGACCGGACAAGAACGAAATAAACATCCTGCGTGGCATACTGACGGCGGTGCAGCGCAGCAGAGGGCATTCCTGATATCATCCATCAGGAATAGGCTTATACGAAAAATCAGGGACTTCCACGGTCATGTTCAGAGCAATTCGCGAGTATATCGAGAGCGTATTCCAGCGTGACCCGGCGGCACGCTCGGCTTGGGAGGTGCTGACGCTTTATCCCGGGGTCCATGCGCTCGCATTGCATCGGCTTGCGCACCGGTTATGGCGCTGGCGTCTCAAGTGGCTGGCGCGCTGGCTGTCGCTTCTCAGCCGCTGGCTGACCGGCATCGAAATTCACCCCGGCGCCCGTATTGGCAGGCGTTTCTTCATAGATCACGGCATGGGGGTGGTCATCGGCGAGACCGCCGAGATCGGCGACGATGTGACGCTCTATCATGGCGTGACCCTGGGTGGAACCGCTTGGCAGAAGGCCAAGCGCCATCCGACCCTGGGTAATAATGTCGTGGTCGGGGCGGGCGCTAAAATCCTGGGTCCTGTACTTATCGGCGACAATGCCCGGGTCGGGTCGAATTCGGTCGTGGTCAAGGACGTGCCGGCAGGGGTAACCGTCGTTGGTATCCCGGGAAGGGCTATCGTTTCCAGAACCGATCCCCGTTCCCAGCAACGGGAAGCCATGGCCCGCCGTATCGGGTTTGATGCCTATGGTGTGACTCAACAACCGTCCGATCCGGTGGCGCACGCCATCGACTGCATCTTGGACCATATGCATAAAGTTGATCAGAAGCTCAAGATCCTTTCAGAAACTCTTGATAAGAAAGGTATAAGAGTTAATCTCGACCTTCCGGAACTGGATGTAGCCAACCTTGAGAGCGAGCTACCTAAAAATGACAGCCAGGACTCCCCCAAAGGGAATAGTTGACTAAAAGCATCAAGTAAGTAGACTGCATGGCACTTAAACTTGTATGGGATTAAGTCCATGAAGCTCACGACCAAAGGACGTTACGCCGTTACGGCCATGCTCGATCTGGCCCTGCGCTACGACAAGGGTGCCATCACCTTGGCCGATATCGCGCGTCGCCAGGGCATCTCCCTGTCCTATCTGGAACAGTTGTTCGCCAAGTTGCGTCGCAGCGGGCTCGTGGACAGCGTCCGCGGTCCGGGCGGGGGCTACAACCTCGCCTTGCATCCGTCGAAGATCTCGGTGGCCGAGATCGTCGTTGCCATCAACGAAAATATCGATGCGACCCGTTGCGGCGGCGAGAAGAACTGCCACGGCGACGACACCTGCCTGACGCACCAGCTCTGGGAAGACTTGAGCAAGCAGATCTACAAGTTCCTGAGCGGCATCACGCTCGCGGACCTGGTGTCGCGCCCGCACGTGCAGGAAGTGGCCTCGCGCCAGGAAGGGCGGGCGCAGCAGGTCGTGGTGCGTTGAGCTAGGTACGGAGCGTTCGGTGCCAGCCTATCTTGATCATAACGCGTCGACGCCCATAGACGCGGCGGTGCTCGAGGCGATGCTGCCGTATCTGCGCGAGCAGTTCGGCAATCCCTCAAGCGTGCATCGTCAGGGACGGCGCGCACGCGCGGCTATCGACACGGCGCGCGCGCAGGTGGCGGCGCTGGCCAATGCCCATCCCAGTCAGGTGATTTTCACGAGCGGCGGCACTGAGGCGAACAATCTTGCCGTCAAGGGTGTGGCCGCGCGCAGCGCGCCGGGCCGCATGCTCATCGGCGCCACCGAGCACCCCTCAGTGGCGGAAGCCGCCGATTCGCTCACCGAGAACGGCTGGCAGATCGGACGTCTGCCGGCGGACAGCCAAGGTCGCATCCTGACCGCGGCGCTGATACAGCAGATGCCATCGCGACCGAGATTGGTGTCGGTGATGTACGCCAATAATGAAACCGGCGTAATTCAGGACATCGCCGCCATAGCCGAGATTGTTCGTGTCAGCGGAGCCTTGCTGCATACCGATGCCGTTCAGGCCGCCGGCAAGCTGGAACTCGATTTCACCGCCAGCGGCGCCCATCTTATGAGCCTGTCGGCGCACAAGATCGGCGGCCCCAAAGGCGTAGGTGCGCTCGTCGTGGACAAGGCCGTGGATATGAAGCCGCTGTTGCATGGCGGTGGCCAGGAAAAGGATCGCCGTTCGGGCACGGAGAACGTCACCGGCATCGTCGGCTTCGGCGCCGCTGCGGCACAAGTGCTCGAACGCCTGGCAGCTTACCGTTTGCGCGTGGCGCGCCTGCGTGAACTGTTGGAAAGCGAACTGCACGCAATCGGCGTCATGGAGATATTTTCGAGTAACGCCCCGCGTCTGCCGAACACGAGCTGCTTCGGCGTGCGCGGCATGGATGGCGAGACGCTGGTGTTGGGCCTGGATCGCCTCGGGTTTGCGGTATCGAGCGGCTCAGCCTGCGCCAGTGGCAGCACCGAGCCGAGCCCGGTATTGCTGGCGATGGGCGTGGACCGCGAACTCGCGCGCGGCAGCGTTCGTGTCAGTCTCGGCTGGAGCAGCAGTGAAGCAGAGGTGAAAGATTTTCTGCGCGCACTTACGACGGTGCTTACTAGCAGGCGGCCGCGCCAGGCTGCAAATGCCTGAGGTCGCGGCGCGCATATGAACGGCAACAATCCTGGCAAAGAGGACAGAGCGATGGCGATTCATCTGACGGAAAACGCGGCGACACGCGTGAAATCCTTTTTGGCCAAACGCGGCGGGGGCGAAGGCCTGCGCCTGGGCGTCAAGACGGTCGGCTGTTCCGGCAAGGCCTATGTTGTCGAGTATGCCGACAGCATTGGTCCGGATGACCAGGTGTTCGAGAGCCACGGCGTCAAGGTGATCGTGAATGCCGCGAATCTCGCGTACCTCGACGGTACCGAGGTGGATTACACGAAGGAGGGCCTGAGCGAAGGCTTCAAGTTCAGCAATCCGAACGTGAAGGCGACCTGCGGTTGTGGCGAAAGCTTTAACGTCTGAGACTTCGTAGTATTTGGAGTAAATCATGCTTAATAACCGCTAGTTGCCGAGCGGATTGATTTAGTACTAAAATAGTACCAATTGAATTAGTGGGGTATTGCGCATGCTGCGCATGAGCAAACTGACCGATTACGGAACCGTGGTGATGACCTACCTGGCCTGCGAGCCGGGACGGCTGCACGCGGCCAGCGAGATCGCGCACGAGGTCCGTGTCGCCCTGCCGACCGTGAGCAAGGTGCTGAAGACCCTGACGCATGCCGGGCTGGTGGCCTCGCAGCGCGGCACGAAGGGCGGCTATACGCTCGCGCGCCCGGCGGCGCGCATTACCATGGCCGAAATTCTCGGCGCCCTTGAAGGCCCGATCGGTCTCACCGAATGCGCCAGCAATCCGGGCCAGTGCATCCAGGAAACGTCCTGCTCGGTGCGCGGCAACTGGCAACGCATCAACCTCGCCATCCACCGGGCACTGGAAGAGGTGACGCTCGCGGAGATGGTGCTGCCGGTGAAACCGCAGGCCCTGCGCGTGGCGCCCCCCAAGCCGTTGCGCCGCGTCAGCGCGACAACCTGAACGGCGTCGAATCCGGCGTGGAGAGATAGTCATGGCAAGCTCGAAACAGAATATCGAAGCCCTGATCCAGCGCGAATACCAGGCCGGTTTCGTCACCGACGTGGAGCAGGAATCGCTGCCGCCCGGACTCAGCGAGGACGTTGTCCGCGCCATCTCGGCGAAGAAGCACGAACCCGAGTTCATGCTCGCGTGGCGTCTCCAGGCTTACCGCCACTGGCTCACGATGTCGGAGCCGCAGTGGGCGCACGTGCACTATCCGCGGATCGACTATCAGGACATCATCTATTACTCCGCGCCGAAGAGCCGCAAGGACGCCCCCAAGAGTCTCGACGAGGTCGATCCGAAGCTGCTCGAGACCTATGAAAAGCTCGGTATCCCGCTCAAGGAACGCGAGCTGCTGGCGGGTGTGGCCGTGGACGCGGTGTTCGACAGCGTGTCGGTGGCGACCACCTTCAAGGACAAGCTCGGCGCGATGGGCATCATCTTCTGCTCGTTCTCCGAGGCGGTGCACAATCATCCCGAGCTG
>CAKKQL010000037.1 GCA_919902095.1 Acidiferrobacterales bacterium | reverse complement strand
GGCCCTGTTGGCTGCCGGCGCGTTCGTGGCAGGCTGCGCCGGTCTGCCCGAGCTGCACAAGGTGAACGAGGTGTATTTCTGCGCCGCCGGCCAGTGCGGCCCGGCGAGCCAGAGTCGCACCGCCGACGAGGCGCTGAACGCGGTGTATCAACTGCTCAAGCATAACGATGGAAAGGATTTCAAGTATTGCAGCACTACGCCCGCGGAACGCAGTTGCGCGGGCGACAGCCCCTTTTGCCACTTCGTAATGGGCGGGCCCATTCCGGGCGCGGGATGCGGCACGGGCGGACGGTTCAAGGCGGTCGGTCTCGATACCGCGGGTCGCCGGGTGACCACGACCTTTACCGAGCACAGCATGTGGAACGGCGTGCCGAACGCCTGTCAGGACAGCAGCAGCGCGGTGACGGTTACATCGGCGGACGAGGTGACCGTCAACTTCGGCAATTACTATTGCAACTGGATGGGGATCGGGAACATGGCGTCGACCTTCGTGATGGCGATCGATTACATCGATCTCGACAAGGGCCGTATGGGCGGTTATTGGGCGCACGCGGTGGCCGGCACCGGCGGCGGCCGTGGCACCGGTTATGCCATCATGCAGTTCCCGGCGGCCATGCCCAAAGGTGAAAACTGGCTGCAACCCTAATCGCTCAGTCTCCGACGTGCACGAATGGTACCCAAAAGTGGCGTTCAGGTTCGATAACGCGTTTCGGCAACGTTAATAACGAAAATGATAACAAGAACGACCGCGGTTCGATTCGGGTTCGTGGCGCTGTTTGCCTATGGTCTGTTTGCGCCGCACACATCGCTGTCACGTTTCCTCGACGCCAAGATTCTCGATGTCCAGTTCCGATGGCTGCACGCCACGGCGCCGAAGCCGGTCGCGAACGACGTTGTCATTGTCGGTATTGACGAGGACACCACGCGCGTGTTGTTCGAGCCGATCGCGTTGTGGCATCCGCATCTCGGAAAGTTTCTTGAAGCGATGGCGCTGGCCAAACCTTCCGTGGTCGGTCTCGACATCGTGTTTCCCGACCGCTCCTATGACCGGCTGCTGCGCGAGTACGATCGGCCATTGATTGCGGGAGTGCTGCGCCTGCGTAGCGCGGGGGTGCCGCTGGTGCTCGGCCAGACGGTGGACGAACAGGAAAGGCTGCGGCCGATCTTCGCGCCAATTCTCGCCGTCGCCGGCGCCGACAACCTCGGGCTGGTGCTATTCCCGCTCGAATCCGATAACGTCGCGCGCCGTTATCAACCGACGTTCGTTGCCGGCGGGAAAGAGCTGTCCACGCTCGCCACGCGCATGGCCGCGCGTCTGGGGCTCAAACCGGATGGCGGCTTGATTGATTACGGCGTCGGTACGGCGTTTTCGTACATATCGCTGCAGCAGGTACTCGCGTGGGTACAGGCGAACGATATCGGCAGCCTTCAGAAAACCTTCGGCGGTCGCCCGGTGCTGTTGGGGAGCGTCATGCCCTTCATTGATCGCTACAGCACACCGGTAGCGTTGGCCGCGTGGGAGCCAGGCGAGTTGCGCGTACCGGGTGTGCTGGTTCACGCGCAGGCGCTGCGCTCGTTCCAACTGGGCGGCATGATTCACGCCGCGCCGGTATTGATGGTGGCGCTCATCCCGCTGCTCGCGGCGTTCCTCTGGTGGATCGGCCACCGTCCGCCATGGGCCCTCGGCGCCGCGGTAGCCGGCTTGTTGCTCGCGGCCGTCGTCAGCACGCTGCTGTTGCGGCGCGGCCTTCACCTGCCGATGGCCGGGGCGCTGTTCACTGGCTACGCCGCGCTCCTGGCACGCACCGGCGTCGAGTCGTTTTTCAACTTGCGCGAAAAACGCCAGCTCAGGGATTCCTTCGGGCGCTATGTGAGTCCGCAGGTGTTGAACGAAATCCTCGCCGGCCGGTTGAAATCAGGTCTCGGCGGCGCGCACCGCCGGGTGTGCGTGCTGTTTTCCGACATCCGCGGCTTCACGCACCGCAGCGAGGGCCAGCCGCCGGAGGCGATCATCGCGCTGCTCAACCGCTATTTCACCGAAATGGTGAACGCCATCCACGCCCACGGCGGCACGCTGGATAAATTCATCGGCGATGGCATCATGGCGATCTTCGGCGCGCCGGATGCGCACAAAAACGCCGCGCAGGACGCATTCGATTGCGCGCGCGAGATGTTGACGAGGCTCGAAACGCTGAATCGGACGCTTGCGCTGGAGGGCATCGAACCCATCCGCATCGGCGTCGGACTGCACGTTGGCGAGGTGATCGTCGGCCATATCGGCTCGGAGTCGCGCCACGAGTATTCCGCCATCGGCGATCCGGTCAACGTCGCCTCGCGCCTCGAGAGCCTGACGAAGGAAGTGCATTACCCGATCGTGTGCTCGCGCGAGGTGGCGCAGGCGTTGACAGAATCACGGGGATTGGTGGATCTTGGCGAGCATCCGATCAAGGGGCATGTGCCCGTCGCCGTCTTCGGTTATCAGCCGGCAATGGGCACGACATGACTTACCGAAAAGGAGAATATTGCATGCGTACTTATTCAGTCTTTACCCGTATAACCGCGTTGTTCGCGGTGGTGCTCATGGGCGGTTATCTGCTTGTCCGGCCGGCGATGGCGGCCGATGCCGTGGCCATGGTCACCGACCTTGCCGGCAAGGCGCAGGTGGTGGACGAAGGGCGCAAGCGCCCGCTGGCGCTGCTCGACTATCTGCGCCTGGGCGCCGAGGTGAAGCTCGGCAAGGACGCGCGCGTGACGCTGGTCTACTTCCAGAACAGTACCCAGTACGTCATCGCCGGTGAAGGCACGGTGCGCGTGACGCCGAACAAACCCGAGGTCTCGGGCGGTGCAAAGCTGACCGCGAACGAGATGCGCCAGGGCGCGCTCGTGGCCAACGCGCGCAAGGAAACGGCGCAAGGCGCGCTGGTGATGAAGACCGCGCCGCAGCCGATTCAACCGCTGAGCCCGGTGGACACACGCGTGCTCGATGCGCATCCGGTGTTCGTCTGGAAGTCGCCGAAGGCGAAGCCGCCGTTCCATCTCACGCTGACGGATGCCAACAAGCAGGTGGTTACCCAGGCCGATGTGAAGGCGATGCGATTCGGGTTGCCCGCGGGTGTCACGCTCGCGGACGGCGCGCGCTATACCTGGCGGGTGGAGGGGCGGACATCGAAGGGCGAAGCGCTCGTGGGCGAGGCTTCCTTTGAAGTCGCCACTGCCGTCGAGCGCGACAAGGTCAGGCAGGCGCGTCCGACGCCCGATGCGGCGTTTTCCGAGCGCGTGACCTACGCTGTGATTCTCGACGGTATGGGGTTTCGCGACGATGCCCGGCAGTTGTGGCGTCAGCTCGCCGCCGAACGTCCGAAGGACATTCGGTTGCGCGTGCGGGCGAATAAGGAGCACTGAGCGGTTTTGTCGAGGCGCCTTCGGCGAGATTTAAAACAGCTACTTGTGGGTGGCTGACCCACGGCAGGTA
>CAKKQL010000036.1 GCA_919902095.1 Acidiferrobacterales bacterium | reverse complement strand
CGAAACCCGTGGCCTCGCCCGGGATCGGCGCGGCCACGACCTGCAGCGCCTGCAGGCCGATGAAGATGAACACCGCGTAACCGAGATTGCGGTCGATGGCCTCGAGCAGGCGCTCGCGGTCCAGCAGCAACTCCAGCAGCCCGGTGAAATACAGCAGCAGCCCGCCGCCGACCACGAAGGCCGCCACTGGCAGGGACAACAGCAGGACTTTTTTGCGCGACCGCAGCACGGGCAATGGGTGGGTGATTCGGCGCCAATCTGGCCGAATCCGCGGCCGGAGTCAAACCGGCCGCCGCGGCTATTTGTAGCGCAGCTTGAAGTAGAGAATCGTCAGCGCCAAGGCCAGCGTAATGATGTTGGAAACGACGATCGGCAGAGAGTCGATCATGACGCCGTAAACCAGCCACAGCACCAAACCGCTGCTGAACAGCGCGAACATGCCGAGCGAGATGTCATGGGTCGAGCGCGTGCGCCAGGTCTTGACGACCTGCGGCACGAACGCGGCCGTGGTGAGCGTGCCGGCAATCATGCCGAGCAGGTTGCCTGCATCCATTGTTTCCTCCAGGGGCAAATTGGCCTATTTTATCAGGGTCATGAAAACCCGTTCGGTAATTCTGATCTGGCTGGCGGCCGCGGCGCTGCTGGGCGTAACCGGCGCGCGCGCCGAGTCGTTCCCGCTGCCGCCGGCCGGTGAATCGGTGATTGGCGAGATTCACGTGATCGAGACGCACCAGGCCGACACGCTCTCGGATATCGCCCGCGCGCATCACGTCGGCTACGACCAGATCGTGCAGGCCAATCCCGCGGTTGACCCCTGGCTCCCCGGCGAAGGCACGCGCGTGGTCGTGCCGACGCAGCACGTCCTGCCGGACACGCCGCGCACGGGGCTGGTACTCAACCTGCCGGAGATGCGGATTTACTACTACCCGCCGAAGCAGCGTGGCCAGGTCCCGGTGGTGATGACGTTTCCAGTGAGCGTCGGGCGCCTGGACTGGTCCACGCCGCTCGGGCTCACGCGCATCGCCGCCAAGGTCACGAATCCCGAGTGGCGCCCGCCGGCCTCGATCAAGGCGGAACACGCGGACGAAGGCGAAACGCTGCCCGATGTCTTTCCGCCCGGCCCGGACAACCCGCTCGGCCAGTATGCGCTGCGCCTGGCGCGCGAGGGCTATCTTATCCACGGCACCAACCGGCCCTACGGCATCGGCATGCGTGTGACGCATGGCTGTATCCGGCTCTACCCCGAGGACATCGAATGGTTGTTCCGCGAGGTGCCGGTGGGAACACCGGTGCGCATCGTCAACCAGCCGAACAAGGTCGGCTGGCACGACGGCAAGTTGTATCTTGAAAGCCATCCGCCGCTGGAGGAAAACCGGCCGCAGGACGGCAATCGGCTGACACCGGCGATACAAACAGTGGTCGCGGGCACACGCGCGCAGCCTGCGCGCATCGACTGGGATCAGATCGTGCGCGTCGCGACCGAGACCCAAGGCCTGCCGGTCGCGATTTCTTACTGACTACTTCTGCACCGCTTTCTTGAACGCGCGCTCGACCTTCTCGCCGGTACGCTCGGAGGCGGCACGCGCGGCCTGCGCCGCATCGCGCGCGGCGACCGCAGCATCCCGCGCCTCGCGCGATGCGGCGTTCGCCTCGTCCGCGGTGCGGTTGGCGCGGTCGGCGGAGTCCTTGGCCTCCTGCGCGAGCTTGCGCACGGCCGCGAGGTCGCTGTTGGTGGCGCAACCGGCGGTCAGGCTGAGTGCCAGCAGCACAGCGGTCAACCCGGCGGCACGAAAGAGGGTTCTGGTCATGGGCGTTCTCCTGTGATGAATCGGGCTTCAGTATAGGAAAGTCCGGCAGGTGCCAATCTGACCCAGGTCAAATTTTGGCCGCCGCAGCGTTATGGTAATCGGCCAGTTCGCGCAGCACGACGGTCGCATAGCTGCCCGCCGGCAGCGAGAACCGGAGCCGCAGCACCGCTTCGTTGAGCCACTCGGCCCCGAAATCCCGCGGGATCACACGCAGGGCGCGGCGTTCCTGCTCCAGACCCGCCCGCTCCAGTCCCTGGCGGATGTCTTCGTATTCCTGGGTCACGGCCAGCTCTAACGTCCGTGCCGGGCCACAGGCCGGTACTTCGCCCCGGCCCCACAACGGCCCGCTCGGATGAATGTCGCCTTCGGCCAGGCGGCGCTCAAGCTCGGCGTCGAGTACTGCGGCCACGAAGAAACTGCGGCGGCCGTCCAGCATCACCGCCTCGCCGTCGAGCAAGCGGTCCCAGGTGCCGTCCGCCACGCGCCGCGCCAGCACCTCGTTGAACAGCAGGCTGCGCGCGGCCGAGAAATAAATGCCCCGAAGCTTGCGGTCGTGCGGCGATGCCGTGCCGGCGAACATCGCCCGCGCGTGGTCGACGTTGTCGCCATCGCGCCCGAAACGCTGCTCGCCGAAATAGTTGGGTACGCCGCGGGCGCGGATATCCTCGACGCGCCGCATCAGGGCGTCGCGGTCGCCCCGGCATTCACGCAACACGATGGAAAAACGGTTCCCGCCGAGCCCGCCGGTCTTGAGCTTGCGCGTATGGCGCACCGCTTCCAGAATCTCCACCGCCGGTGGCAACCCGCCGAAATCCGGGTTGTCCCGCCCCGGCAGGTGCAGGCTGAACCACTGCACCGTGACCGCATGCCGGTCCTTCATGCCGGCGTAGCCGACGTCGCGGCGCGCCACTCCCGCGAGTCGCGCGAGCTGCTTCGCCACCTGCTCGCTGTTGAAACCGCGCTTGCACACCTTGAGCCACAGGTGTTCGCCCGCGCCCGTCAAGGCGAATGGCATCAACTCCTCGACGACGAAATCCTCCGGCGTGGCGCGCAGCTCGCCGTGCGTGAGAGGTGGCGGCACTGTGCGCGGCCAGGAAAGATCGTCGGCTTCCATGGGAAATGCGGCGCGTTATCCGGTCAGGCCGGCGTACAGCATCGGCAGGTGTTCGGGCAGACGGTTGACGTAATCCACGACCATGAAATTCATGGGCCCGAAGCTACGAGAAACATACGGTGACCGGCAGGATCAGCTTCTTCTGTTCCATCCGGCTGAATAAAGGCGGTAAAAATAACGCCCATGAAAATCACTTCGTGAGCGCCATGAACAGTTGCGGCAACCGTTCCGGCAGGCGCTGGATGTTGTCGATCACGGTGTACTGCTTGCCGAAGATGTCGCCGACGTATTCGTCCGCTTTCGGGTCGAGGTTGATGCAGAAGCTGTAGATGCCCTTCTGGTCCAGCTCCTTCACCGCCTGGCGCGCGTCCTCGATCAGCAGGCGTTGGTCCTGGGCGTCCACGTCGGATGGCTCGCCGTCGGTGAGAATCAACATCAGCTTCTTGTCCGCCTGGCGCGCTTCCAGATAGTGGGCGGCGTGGCGCATGGCGGCGCCCATGCGCGTGGAGAAGTTTGCTTCCATGGCGGCCAGCCGGCCCTTTACTTCATCGCCCCAGTGTTCGCTGTAGCCCTTGATGTGCAGGTAGCGCACATCGTGGCGGGTGTTGGAGTGGAAGCCCGCGATCGCAAACGGGTCGCCGAGCTTCTCGATCGCCCACGCCAGCAGCGACACCGCCTCCTGGCTGAGTTCGAGGATGGTCTGTTCCGATCCCGTCGCCTTCTGGTTGAGCGACTCGGACAGGTCGAGCAGCAGCATCACGGCGATATTGCGGCCGCTGGTACGGTGGCTCATGTTGATGCGCGGGTCGGGTTGCGCGCCGCCCTTGAAGTCGATTAATGAGCGGATGGCGACGTCGAGATCGAGCTCGCTGCCTTCTTCCTGATAGCGGATGCGCACCTTGTCCTGCGGCTTGAGCAGGTCCAGCAGCTTCTTCAGCTGCTTGGCGAGCGCGGCATGCTTGGCGAGCAGCTTGTCGATGTCGGCGGCGTTGCCGGCGGGATGCAGCGCCTCGTACACGCTCACCCAATCGGGCCGGTAGGTCTGGCTGCTGTAATCCCATTCCGGGTAGTGGCGCGGCGGCAGACCCTGGAGTTCCTCGCCGGGCTCGATCTTGCGCTCCTCGTCGAAGGCCTCCTCCTCGTCGCCTTCCTCGATGAATTTCCACATCTGGCGGTTGTCGTCGCGATACTCGACGACGGTATTCTCAAAGTGAATGTTCGCGAACTGGTCGCTGGCGCGCCGGGTTTTCGCGACGTATTCCAGCGCCAGCGCCGCCATCTCCGCGGTGCTGGACGGGCCACGCGACAGCGCGTCGTGGAGGCGCCGCACAAAATCGAGCAGTATCGGGCCCCGGTAGGAGTGATGCGGATCGAGGAAAGCGCGCGACAGCATTGCCAGGCGGTGGCGCAGGCACGAAGTCGTCGCGGGGTCGCAGGCGTCTTCCGCCGGCTTGGGGTGCAGGGCGAGAAAAATGCGCCGCAGCCCGGGGTATTCGCGAATCAACAGCGTTTCGATGCGCGCGTCCTCGAAGAACTCGACCGCCATGCGCTGGAACGGGCTCCAGTTGTCGGCGACCTGCGCCTCGGACCAACGCCGATGACCGACCATGTGGGCGAGGATGGCGCGGTAGCGATCGAGGCCGCTGACGCCGCTGACATCGTCATACACGTCCGGCACCCGGATGCCGAGCTTGTCGTAGTATGGGACCGGTTTGCGCAGATCGTCGAAGGCCGTGGAGTAAGGCACCAGATGATCGCTGTCCTGCCACAATCCACGAAGATACAAATCCAGCTTGCGCTCGACGTCGGCGAACAGCGTGCCGTGGCGCTCACGTTGCAGCACGGCGCGGCTGTCGGCGGATTGCAGGCTGAAATAATCGCGCTGCCGCTCGGGGTGCTTGCCGTAATTGCGGATCCCGTACTTGACCCAGTTTTTCAGGCCCGCCATTGACAGCTGGCTCGTCAGCAACGGGGCCTGCCGGAACAATTCAGGCAGCCCGGGGCTGGGGATGGTCTGGTGGAAACCGTGGATGGAACCGGTGGTGCGCACCATCAGGTCGAGCACAATATCCAGATAGTGTTGCAACTGCTCCTGCGAGTGCTGGCGCCGCGCGACCGCCGCGAGCGTTTGCAGGAACGGCGCGATCGCACTGCCGTTGGGCGACTTTGACATCGCGCGCACGAAGGTAATGACGGGCAACAATGCATCCTCGCCCGCGGCCTTGGCCACCGCCGGCCATTCCTCCAGGAAAATCAGGATCGGCTCGACGCCGCGCCCCATCCTGCCGAGGTAACGCGCGGCATCCAGATATTCGGACAGCCCCTCGCGGCTCAACACCGCCAGCGCCTCGGCCATGCAATCCTCGAACACCTCCTCGACCTGCGGGAAGCGGCTGTCGAGCTGCCGCCAGTAGACCTGCATCAACGGGTGCTGGTATTCGGTTTCCGTTCCCGGCACGGCGGCGGCCTCAGGCGAATGTCGCGTCGATGGCGTGGTCCAGCGTCGCGCGGATGTCCGCGTCGTCGGTGATCGGCCGCACCAGCGTCATGCGGCAGGCATCGCGCGGTTCCACGCCGTTCTTGATCAGGGTGGCCGCGTACACCAGCAGGCGCGTTGAAATACCTTCGTCCAGGCCATGCCCCTTGAGGTTGCGCGCGGTCTGGCCGATCTTCACCAGCCTGGCCGAAGTGGCCGCGTCCAGCCCGGTTTCGCGGGCGACGATGCCGGTTTCGAGAGCGGCTTCCGGATAATCAAAATCAAAGGCCGTGAAGCGCTGCTTGGTGGACTGCTTCAGATCCTTCATCAGCGACTGGTAGCCCGGGTTGTAGGAGATCACCAACTGGAAATCGGGGTGTGCCTCGATCAGCTCGCCCTTCTTGTCGAGCGGCAGCATACGGCGATGGTCGGTGAGCGGATGAATCACCACCGTGGTGTCCTGGCGCGCTTCCACGATCTCATCCAGATAACAGATCGCGCCGATGCGCGCGGCAGTCGCGAGCGGGCCGTCGAGCCAGCGCGTGCCGTTGGCTTCCAGCAGGTAGCGGCCGACCAAGTCGCTGGCGGTCATGTCTTCGTTGCAGGCGACGGTGATCAGCGGCTTCTTGAGCTTCCACGCCATGTATTCGATGAAGCGCGATTTGCCGCAACCGGTCGGGCCCTTCACCATCACCGGCAGGCGCACGGCATAGGCGGCCTCATACAGCTCGACCTCTCGGCCCTGCGCACGGTAGAACGGTTCCGCGTGAATCCTGTACTGGTCTTTGTCGGTCATTCACTGCCTCCTTGTCCGCATGACAAGAAAGGGTTCTTGTCCCCGGAAACAAACGCCCCCAGCAGGTGGGGGCGTTGGTCACTGTTTCTTCGTCAAACCCGTGCTTACTTGTGCACGCCGAGCTTCTCGCGCCAGCCCGGGTACAGCTTGTCGGCGTCGCCCGGGAAGGACTCGAAGGCACGCGCGAATTCCTTGTGGCTCTTGGCGTACTGGATCGGGTCGGCCTTGGCCTTCCAGCACTCGTAGGCCTGTCGCAGGGAAATCGCGCCGGCCGCCGGAGAGTCGATGTGGCCGTAGGAGCCGCCGCCGGCGGTGTTGATCACGTTGCCATGAC
>CAKKQL010000035.1 GCA_919902095.1 Acidiferrobacterales bacterium | reverse complement strand
CCGAGGACGTGTTCTTCGTCAACACGCGCGACGGCAAGCCGCTCACGGATGCGGAGCAGATGAAATGCCTGGAAACGGAAATCGTGCGCCGCCTGGCGCCGGTTGCTGCAGAGAGCGAGATACGCACTTTAAATATTTAATTCACAGGATTAACAGGATTAAGGCGTAAAGCTTTTTTGGTTTTAATCCTGTTAATCCTGTGAAATTTCTTTTTTTACCCACCTAAATAGGCCTGACGCACGCGCGGGTTGGCGAGCAGCGCCGCGGCGGTATCGGCCAGCGCCACGCGCCCGCTTTCGAGCACGTAGCCGCGGTGACTGACTTCGAGCGCGAGTTTGGCGTTCTGCTCCACCAGCAGTAGCGTCACGCCCTCGGCGGCGATTTTGCGGATGATCTCGAAAATTTTCTGCACTAGGATTGGCGCGAGCCCCATGCTGGGCTCGTCGAGCAACAGCAACCGCGGCCGGCTCATGAGCGCGCGGCCGATGGCCAGCATCTGCTGCTCGCCGCCCGAAAGCGTGCCGGCGAGCTGGCTGCGGCGCTCGGCGAGCCGCGGAAACAGGCCGTAGGCGCGGTCCAGGTCGCTCTGGATGCCGGCGCGGTCGCGGCGTGCATACGCCCCGAGCCGCAGGTTTTCCGCCACCGTCAGGCGCCCGAAAATACCGCGTCCTTCCGGCACCAGGGCAATGCCAGAACGCACCAGCTCGTGTGACGGCGTGCCGGTGATTTTTTTTCCTTCAAACCGGATTTCGCCACTGCTCGGCGCGAGCATGCCGGAAAGCGCCTTGAGGGCAGTGGTCTTGCCGGCGCCATTGGCGCCGATGAGGCAGACGAGTTCGCCCTGCTTCACCTCGATGTCGATGCCCTTCACGGCCTTGATCTGGCCGTAGGAGACTTCGAGCGCACGTGCCTCCAGAAAGCTCATGCCACTGCACCGCCCAGATATGCCTCGATAACTTTGGGGTCGCGCTGCACCTCGGCCGGCGCGCCTTCGGCGATTTTTTTCCCGTAGTCGAGCACACCGACGCGATCGCACAGGCCCATGACCAGCGCCACATCGTGCTCGATGAGCAGCAGGGTCACGCCGTCGCGGCGGATGGTGGCGAGCAGTTCCTGCAACTTCCGGGTCTCGCTCGGATTCATGCCAGCCGCGGGCTCGTCGAGCGCGAGCAGCAACGGGTCGGTCGCGAGCGCGCGCGCGATCTCCAGGCGCCGCTGGTCGCCGTAGGCCAGGTGCTTGGCCAGCACGTTCGCCTGTGTGCCGATGCCGACATAGTCAAGCAGCGTGCGGGCGCGATGCTGAATCTCCAGTTCCTCGCCGCGCGTGGCGCGGTCGCGCGCGATGGCGCCGATGACGCCGGCGCGCGTGCGCACATGACGCCCGACCATGACGTTTTCGAGCGCGGTCATATTGGCGAACAGGCGAATATTCTGGAAGGTGCGCGCAATGCCCCGCTCCACCACCTCATGCGGCTTGCGGCCCGAGAGCGCATGCACGCCGAGCCACACCCGCCCGGCATCCGGCGCGTACAGGCCGGTGATGACATTGAACAGCGTGGTCTTGCCGGCGCCGTTGGGGCCGATGAGGCCGTAGATCTCGCCGCGCCGGATATCCAGCGACACGTCATCGAGCGCCGCCAACCCGCCGAAATGCCGGGTGACATTCTCGATGCGCAGCAGCGAAGGCGCGGGATCAGTAAGCTCAGCGCTGGCTGTCATAGAGCGAAGTCTGTTCCTGCTTGAGCACTGTGGCTTCGGAGCCGAACTCGCGCCGGCGGCGCTCGGACGGTATCAGTCCCGCGGGCCGGAAAATCATGATGAGCACCAGCGCCAGGCCGAACACCAGCATGCGCAGGTCGGCGGGATCGACCAGCACGCCGCCGAAAATCAGCCGCTGCAGGTCGCCGAGGTAGCGCAGCGCCTCCGGGAAAACGGTCAGCAGCACCGCGCCCAGAATCACGCCGGCGATGTTGCCCATGCCGCCGAGCACAACCATGCAGAGAATAATGATGGACTCGAACAGGTTGAACGACTCCGGGCTGATGAAGCCCTGAAAGCCGGCGAACAGCCCGCCGCTGACGCCGCCGAAGGACGCGCCCATGGCGAACGCCAGCAGTTTGACGTTGCGGGTATTGATGCCCATGGCCTCGGCCGCGACTTCGTCCTCGCGGATCGCGACCCAGGCGCGGCCGATGCGCGAGTCCTGCAACCGCAGCGACACGAAGACAATCACCAGCGTCAGGGCCAGAAACAGATAGTAATAGGTATAAACGCCGGGGAACGTGAGGCCGAAGAGGCTGTGCGTCTGGCTGAAGGAAAAACCGCCGAAGGCGATCGGGTCAATCAGGTTCACGCCCTGCGGGCCGTTGGTGATGTTCACCGGCGCATTCAGGTTGTTGAGGAAAATCCGGATGATCTCGCCGAAGCCGAGGGTGACGATGGCGAGATAGTCCCCGCGCAGCCGCAGCGTCGGCGCGCCCAGCAGCACGCCAAAAAGACCGGCCACGAGCGCGCCCAACGGCAGCAGCGCCCAGAACGGCAGGTGCAGGCCGAAGTGCGGCGAGGCCAGCAGCGCGTAGAGGTAGGCGCCGACGGCATAGAACGCGATGTAACCGAGGTCGAGCAGGCCGGCGTAGCCGACGACGATATTGAGGCCGAGCGCGAGCATGACGTAGAGCAGCGCGAAGTCGAGGATGCGCACCCAGCCGCGCCCCAGTCCGCCGCCCAGCAGGAACGGCGCCGCCGCCAGCAACAAGGCCAGCGCGGCATACATCGCCCAGACGACACGGCGATCCTTTTTCAGCTCGTCCCAGCGCCGCAACATCAGCCGCGCTCCGCCACGCGCTCGCCGAGCAACCCGGAGGGCCGGAACACCAGCACCAGAATCAGCACGAAGAACGCGAACACGTCCTGGTAGTGCGAACCGAGGAAACCGAAGCTGAGGTCGCCGATGTAGCCGGCGCCGAGGCTTTCGATCACGCCGAGCAGCAGGCCGCCGAGCACGGCGCCGGCGATGTTGCCGATGCCGCCCAGCACCGCCGCCGTGAACGCCTTGAGGCCGAGCATGAAACCCATGTAGTAATGCGCCAGCCCGTAATAGGCGCTGACCATCACGCCGGCCACGGCCGCCAGCGCCGCCCCGAGAATAAAGGTCGTCGAGATGATGGTGTTTATATTGATGCCCATGAGACCGGCGATGTCCGGCGCCTGCGCCGTGGCGCGCATGGCCGCCCCGAGGCGCGTGCGCTGCACCAGCCAGAGCAACGCCGCCATCAGCAGGCACGACAGCACGATAATCAGAATCTGAAGGTTGGTAATGGTCGCGCCGAGAATGTCATGGCGCACGACCGGAATGAGCGGCGGGAAACTGATGTACTGCTTGCCCCAGATGAGCATGGCGAGGTTCTGAAGCACGATGGACACGCCGATGGCGGTAATCAGCGCCGCCAGCCGTGGCGCGCGCCGCAGCGGGCGGTAGGCGATACGCTCGATGGTGAAGCCGAGCGCCATGCAGACGAGAATGGCCGCGCCGAGGCCGATGAGCACGATCACAAATCCCGGCAAGTCCACGCCCGCGCCCAGCAGCGCGCTCATCACCGCGAGGCAGATCATGGCGCCGAACATCGTCACCTCGCCGTGGGCGAAGTTGATGAGTTCGAGGATGCCGTAAACCATCGTGTAGCCCAGCGCCACGAGCGCGTAGATGCTGCCGAGCACCAGGCCGTTGATGATCTGCTGGGTGAAGATGTCCAAACGCCGGTTCTCCGGGTTAGTTTGTCTTAAACTACCCATCATATGAACGCGGCGAGATTGTAATGCAATTTCAGAGGGATTTAACCGCCGGGTTACAGCACCATGTGAGTGATACCGTGCGGAACATTCAACACAACAAATAGGCTCTTATACCGCCTTAAGCGGCGCGGCGGCGTTTGTCACGTCCGGCTGAAGGCAGATCGAATGAGGCGTTTTTGAATGCACGCAATACGGCATTGATGCGTGTCTGGTAGCCCGGCCCCTGGGCCTTAAACCACTCCAGAACGTCTGCGTCCACGCGCAGCGAAATAGACGCCTTTGACGGAACGGGTTTCAGGCCTTGACGCAGGATGCCCCGGACGACATGTTTGACGTCGGCCTCAGGGTGCTCAGACGTCAGCTTGATGTCCTTGTCTTTCATTGCCTTGACGCGAGGCCAGTCAGTTCTAGATGTTTTGGAAGAAGATGATTTGCTCATTTTTTGTCGCCTTACGAAAGGAGATGACGTGAATGTGGTCAGCGGCTTCAGTGTGCACCATAGAGACCGGGGTGCCGTTCAGTAAGCCAAGCGTAACAAATCGTTGTTCACTGTAATTGAATCTGTCGTCCTCGAAGGTAAAGGTTGGGCCTTCAAAAACCTTAGGGGCGTCCAGAAAATCCAAGCCATGCGTCTTAAGGTTGGACTTTCGCTTCGCCTCTCTCCAAGTGAACCGCATGGTTTAATTGTATATACGTTATGTATGTACGTCAAGGCGACGGCTCGCTTTGGTCTAACTTAAACTGCCTCCGCGGCGTATCGCAGCGCTTCGCGAATGTCGTCCGGCTCAAGGTCGGGATATGCGCGCAATATTTCCGTCTCGGTCATGCCGACCGCGATCATGGCCACGACCGTCGCCACTGGAATGCGCAATCCCCGTATGCAGGGGGCGCCCGCCATTTGCTTGGGATTGGTTGTGATTCGCGTAAAGTTCATGATCGTCTCGCTCTTCACTCAAATTACCACCGTGGTCTGTCCCTGGTTATGCTTCTGCTATAATTTGCCCGTGGAACAGAAGCCGCTTATTGAGACCAACCCGTT
>CAKKQL010000034.1 GCA_919902095.1 Acidiferrobacterales bacterium | reverse complement strand
TGCTGGCGACGTTCAAGGAAAAGGCGGTCGTGCGGCATTACGCCTTCGCGTTCTTCCTGTCCATGAACGCCCTGCGCGCCGTGGAATACCTGGTGCACGGCACGTACACGACGGAGATTATGGAGATGATGGTCTTCAGCGCGCCGTTCCTCGCCATCACGCTCTGGTTCAGCAATCAGTTGCATCTGCACATCAACGAGCGCACGTTCCGGCGCGTGGTGTCGTGGATGGTCCTGTTCGGCGGGCTGACGCTGTTCTATAGATGAAAAACCAGTTATCAGTCTTCAGCTGTCAGTTTTCAGCAAGGCGTTCTCAGTTTAAACTGATAACTGAAAACTGACTACTGACCACTTTTATATGCTCCTGCACCTGAAAACCGTCCTCACTCCCGATCAGCTTCAAGGCGCGTGCGAGCTGCTGGCGCGCGTGAAATTCGTGGACGGCAAGGCCTCCGCCGGTCTGGCCGCCGTGCGCGTGAAGCACAACCAGGAAGCGGATCGGCAGGCGGCGGAAATACAAACGCTCGACAACCTGGTGATGGGCAGTCTCGTGCGCCACCCGGCATATCGCGCCGGCGCACTGGCGTTTAAGGTGGCGACACCCTTTTATGCGCGCTACGTCCCCGGTATGTGCTACGGCGACCACGTGGATGACCCCATCATGGGCACCGGCGAAGGGCTGTACCGCACCGACATCGCCATCACGATCTTTCTGAATGATCCGGCGAACTATGACGGTGGCGAGCTGGTCATCAACACCGCGTTCGGCGAGCAGAAGGTAAAGCTGCCAGCGGGAGACGGCGTGATGTATCCGGCTTCGAGCCTGCACCGCGTCGCCGAGGTGACGCGCGGCGAGCGTCTCGTCGCTGTAACCTGGGTGCAGAGTCTGCTGCGCGACCCCGCCAAACGCGAGTTGCTGTACGAACTCAATCAGGTGCGCGAGCGCCTGCTCAAGGAGGCGCCGGACAGCCCGGACACGGCGCGCATCAATACCGTGTACGTCAACCTGTTCCGCATGTGGAGTGAACTCTGACGTTGCCCTGCGGGTCTATGGAGAAGCAGGAGGACACTGTCATGCCCAAGATCACCAAGCCCGAAGCCGACTGGAAGCAACAACTGACTCCCGAGCAGTACCGCATCACGCGCGAGAAAGGCACCGAGCGCGCCTTCACCGGCGAATACCACGACTGCCACGCTGACGGCGTGTACCGCTGCGTATGCTGCGGCGCCGACCTCTTCGACTCCGATACGAAATTCGATTCCGGCACCGGCTGGCCGAGCTTCTATCAGCCGCTGAAGAAAGAAAACGTGGCGGAAGAGGATGACCGCAAGTTTTTCATGCATCGCACCGAGGTGCTGTGCTCGCAGTGCGGCGCGCACCTGGGCCATGTCTTTCCGGACGGCCCGAAGCCGACGGGGCTGCGCTACTGCATCAACTCCGCGGCGCTGAAACTGGATAAGAAAAACAAATAAAAAATTTCACAGGATTTACAGGGTTAAATCATTGTCTCTTTTAAAAACAGAAAAACAGCGTCTTGCCGAGGCGGTGCGGGCGGCATGCCTGGAAGCAGCGAACAAAGCCTACGAACAGGCTTCTATCAGCGGCCTATGCGGTTGAAGGCGCGTGGGAAGCCGCGCGCGGAGCATTGCAATCGCTCAACTTGGAGCGCCTACTGCGGGAATACGAAAAAAATAGACAGGATTAACAAAATTAAAACCAAAATGTTCTTGGTCTTAATCCTGTAAATCCTGACAATCCTGTGAATTGCCTTTTTTGCGGAGGCTGTCATGTCCAATATCTATCGTGAATCGCACCGACAACTGCAGGATGCCTACGACACCCGCCGCCTCGCTGATCGCCTCGAAGAGTCGCTGCTGCACGATACGTTTCAGCCGAGCGACAAGGACTTTATCGAGCGTATGGACATGTTTTTCCTCGCCACGGTGGATGAACGCGGCCACGTGAATTGCTCCTACAAGGGCGGCGAGCCGGGATTTGTGCGTATCGTGGACGAACACACCCTCGCGTTTCCGAACTATGACGGCAATGGCATGTACCTCTCGATGGGGAATATTCGCGCGGCGCGCCAAGTCGGCCTGCTGTTCATTGATTTCGAGAACCAGAGGCGCATGCGCCTGAATGGCGAGGCGACGATCAGCAACGATGACCCGTTGAAAGCGGAATTCCCCGAGGCCCAGTTCATCGTGCGCGTTCGGGCGCGCGAGATTTTTCCCAACTGCCCGCGCTACATTCACAAGATGAAGCTCATCGAGCGCTCGCGCTTTGTGCCGAAACCGGGATGCGACACGCCGGTACCGGGCTGGAAGAAAGGCGACTGGGTGTCCGACACCCTGCCGGCCGGCGATCCCGCGCACGATCCCATGCGCAAGGTCATCGACCGCTGAATGCGGAGTTTTCAGGATTTACTGTTTAACGCTTGGAGCCCGTGAACTAATTCTGTTGTTCCGGCAGTGCGACGCGGTGCTCGGTGCTGAACTGATAATCACGGAAAATATGCTCGGCGCTGAGTTGCGCGTAGCTGCCGTCCGGCAGGCGCCGGCTGGTGTCCTTGAGGCGGTAGGCGTAGTGCCCACAGGTCCAGACATCGAAGTTGCGCATGTGGGTGCACAGACAGGTCTTGTCCTTTACTGAAATGTCTTCGCCGTCCGGGTGTTTCTCCAGCTCACGGTTGTAGGCCTCGATATAGGCGCAGTTGCCCGTGCCGTCGAGCAGATAGCCGTACGCCTCGCAGTTCGGGCGGATGCCGGCACCGATGGCCGGGCTCTTCTTCAGCATGCGCATGGGGTAACCGGTCGGCGAGATCAGGTTGACCTCGATGTCCTCCTCGACGGATTTGAAGTATTCCTGCTGCACCGGCGCCGGCAGACCGCATTCCCTGGCCACGGTGAAGCGTGTCGCCACCTGCACCGCCGCGGCGCCGGCTTCGAGAAATTCCACGGCATCGGTACCGGTGAAGATACCGCCGGCGGGGATGACCGGGATGCTCAGGCCTTCCTGCTTGAGATACTGGTGAATCTCGTTGACGATGGCCTTGAGATCGTATTGCGCCCAGTCCATGCCGAAACCGAGATGGCCGCCGGCAAGCGGCCCCTCCACGATGACGTAGTCCGGAAGTCGGTTGAGCCGCGCGGTTTTGCGCAGAAACAACAGCAGCGCGCGCAGCGATGAAACGATGATGCCGAATTTCACGTCGCGGAAGCGCGGGTGATCCTGCACCAGCGCCAGCGAGCCGAGATGCAGCCCGGCGCTGAGGGTGATGCCGTCAATGCCCGCGTCCATCGCCGCTGCGATGCGCGCGCGCAGCGTCTCGCGCGGCGCGTTCATCGTGAGCTTCTCCATGCAGTTGATGAAGATGAGCCCGTCGCCCCGCTTCGCCTCCATGGTCCGGCCGACATGCAGGCGCGTGGCCTCGGCCAGCCGTCCGAGGTCGAACTGCACCACAGACTTGTCGACGTTGGCGACGTTGAACTTGTATTTTTTCAGCTTCTCCTTGACGAAGCGGGTCTTGAAGCGCCGGTCCGAGATGGTCGGGACCATGGCGTCGGAGATGTGTCCGATGCCGCCGAGACGCGCGGCCACGAGTGCAAGCTCGGCAGTCGAGATATCCACCCCCATGCCGCCGATCATGATCGGCACCAGCTCGTGCTTCCCGAGCCGCAGGCGGAAGTCGTCGACCTTTTTCATTAGTCAGATAAAGATAAATGGACAGGATTTACAGGATTAGTGCTTAAAACCAAAAAGCTGGGTTTTTAGTTTTAATCCTGTGAATCCTGTCTATTCTCGTTTTTCTATTCGCCCTTGGCGACCGGGCGGTTCGGGTCGGTAATCCATTCGCTCCACGACCCCGCATAAAGCTTACCACCAGACAGCCCGGCGTGCTCCATCGCGAGCACGTTGTGGCAGGCAGTCACACCCGAGCCGCACATGTGGATCGCCTGGTCCGGCGCCACGCCGCCGAGCAGGTCCAGATAACGCTCGCGCAACTCCTCGGGGGAAAGAAACTCGCCGCTGATATCCAGGTTGTCGTCGTAGGGCACGTTCACGGCGCCGGGGACATGCCCGGCGACCTTGTCGAGTGGCTCGATATCGCCGCGATAGCGCTCCTCGGCGCGCGCGTCCATGACGAGAAAGGCCTCGTCCCTGACGGCCTGTTCGACGAACGCGGCATTCACCCACAGTGTGTGGTTGATACGCAGCGGAAAGCTTGCTGGATGAATGCGCGGCGTCTCGGTCGTCAGCGGCCGCTTCTCGCGCAACCATTTGGGATAACCACCGTCGAGCAGCACGACGGTATCGAGTCCAAGCCAGCGCAGCAGCCACCACAGGCGCGACGCCATGGCGCCGAAGCTGTCGTCGTACACGACGACCTGTTTCGATTCATCGATGCCCCAGGCGCCCAACTTTTGTGCCAGCGCATTCGGATCGGGTAACGGATGACGCCCGGTGCGCGGCGTGATCGGTCCGGAGAGGTCCTCGTTGAGATGCGCGTACCGCGCGCCGGGGATGTGGCCAGCGTCGTACGCGCGCCGGCCGGCGGCCGGATCGGTGAGCGTGAAACGGCAGTCGACGATCACCCAGCGCGTGTCGGCGAGATGGCGCGCGAGGGTGCCGGTGTCGATGAGGGTATTAAACACAGGTACGAGGCACGAGGGCAAAGAGACGAGGGTAAAATTGCGGTGTGACTTAGTTTTCCCTCGTACCTTGTATCTCGTCCCTCTTCAGTATCCGCCCTTTCTGCGCGACTCCGGCAGACCGGAGATACGGCCGCCCTGTTTGCTCGGATCCTTGGGGAACAGGTCGTAGACGTCCTTCTGGCTGACGTTCGTGCCCCATTTGTCCGACATCGCCTTGACGATGTGGCGCGTGTTGGGCTGAGTGGCGTTGTTGTTGAAGTACTCGTCGCGCAGGTAGTCGATGATGTCCCAGTGCTTCTGCGTGAGCGCGATGCCTTCCATCTGCGCCAGGTGCCCGGCGAGTTCCTTGCTCCAGTCCTCCTGGTTCAACAGGAAGCCGTTGGCGTCGGTTTCGATGGTCTTGCCGTTAAACTCTAAGCTCATGTTTCCCCCTTGATGAAATGAATTGGGCATGCATGCGGCGGGTGCCACTGTGCGCCGGAAAACGGCGCGAATGATACAAAGCAGACCGGCCTAATCCAAGACCTGTTTGACTTCCTTGATGTCCTTGTGCGGGATGAACAGGCCGCAACCGAGGTAATGCAGGGCGCCGAGGCCGCGGCTCTGCAGCCGCAGGGACTGCTCCACCGTCAGCTCGGCCACCATGAGGCTGCGGGTGTGGACGGGCTTGGACGGGGTGGCAATGACCCGCTCGATGCCACAGAGCATCTTCCGCGGATGCACGTCCATGGTCGCCAGATCCGCGTGCATGCGTTCGAGAAAGGCATTTTCTGCAAGTGCCGCGTCGGCGGCGATGTAGCGCGAAAACAGCGTGGTATGCGTACTGAGCGGGCGGACCGTCGCCCGTCCCACCTTCATGGCATGGCCGGCGATATCGAGTGTCTGCCCGCTGAGGCGCTGCGCCTCGGCAACACGGTGCTGCGGAACCCGCAGCAGCATGCGGGTGCGGTGCGAAAGATAGAGCAGGTCGTCCGGGCGTTCCGGCCGCATCCAGCCGTTGCCGGAGTCCGCGACATGAATGGGAAGGACACCGGCCTCGCTCTCAACCCACGGGAGCACCCGGTTCAGCGCCTCGAACAGCGCAAAGGCGTGATCCACCGGCAGGCTGCGGCAGGCGATGTCATAGGCGACGTCCACGATGTCGTCGGGGACAACATGGCGTTCGTCGGACTTCTTCTCTTCCTGCCAGAACATTTGCTATCAACTCACCGCAACATTTAAAGATAAAACGAATAGACAGGATTTACAGGATTAAAGCCAAAACCAACACAATTTTTTTGAAATCCTGTTAATCCTGTGAATCCTGTCCATTTATATTCTTTCAGTTCACCGGCAGCTTGGCAGCCAGCGCCTCGCGGTCGAACCACCAGTTGTCCTGCACCAGGACGTCCACGACGTTGCGCAGGCGCGGCAGGAACTTCGCCGGGTCCTCAAGTTCGAGCTTTTTGAACCAGCGATCGAACGCCGGCTGGTCGAGCACGCCGCTGTGACGACGCGCGACGGTGGCGAGCAACTGGTTCGTATAGAACAGCAGGTTGTCGCGGTCCTTGCCCTCGGGGGCGCGCAGCTCGACGATGTAGTGCGCCGCCGTCGCGGCAACCGCGGCGCCGTCGGAATCCGGCGGGGTCTCGTCCACCACATGCTGCAGCATGGCGACGGTGAGCTCGGAATCGACCGGATAGGTCACCGCCAGCCAGATGCCCTGACCGAGCGCGACCAGCGACTCGGACTGGTCGGCGAGAAACAGGATGTCGCACGCCTGCACCGCGCCTTCCCAGACTTCGGCGGCGGCATACAGATCGAATGCCTCGCGCCCGGCATCCCAGGCCTCCTCGTTCTGTTGCAACTCGACCAGCGTGCGCCCGAGGTCGAGCAGGATGTCGGAGCGTGCCAGCGGATCGTGGCCCGCGGGCAATTCGATGAGCTGCTGACGCAGATCCTCGACTCTGTTTTCCAGCAGGTGCGTGGACTGTTTTGTGTCCTCGCCGCCATCCATGTCCATCATGAAAGTTTCGTCTTTTAAATATTTCATATTCGGTTTGCCGGGGATTTACGGATTAATCGTAGAGAGGATTTCTGTTTCTAATCCTGTAAATCCTGCTAATCCTGTCAATTCCATTCATTTCGTCACCGAATGGAGGCCGGCGAACGCGCCCTCGAGCCGGTCCTCCCAGTTGCCGGGCGTATCCGGATATGGGGGCTTCACGTCGATCTTGAAGAACATCTCGCTCTGCGCGCGTTGCGACACCACCTGGCACAACTGCTCGAAGTTCTCGATGTCGTGGTGCTGCAGCAGAATTTCGCTCAGGTAAAGCATCGTTCAGCGCTCAAAAATCTCGTCCAGGCCGGTGCCGGCAATGCGGTCGTGATACCGCGCCCGATATAATAGCCGGCGCGCGCCCGTGTCCACATCGTCCACAAATGCCGTGCGGTTATGCAGCACGTTGTTGCACAGCAGGCCTTCGCCGGCCGCGAGCCGATGACGGAACACGTATGGCGAGCCATCCGCGAGCAGCTGTTCGAGCGCCTGCACCGCGGCACGCGTCGCGGCGTCGTCTTTCCAGACAATGGAGCGCGTGCGTGCCGTGTATCGCATATGGAGGTTGCCGCCGGCTGAATCAATGGCAAACACCGGACCGACACTGGCCGGACGCTCGGCGCCCGCCTCGATGTTGGGCGGGATGGTCATGGCATCGGGCGCCATGAGTGCGCGCACGTGGTCCGGATTGGCGTCGCGCAGCCGGAGGTAGGCAATCTCGGGATCGAGCAGCGCATTCTCGCCGCCGTCGGCGGCCGGCTGGACGCAATGCAGCACGAACGCGCGGACACGGCAGGCGTCCGGGTTGTAGTAGCCGTCGGTGTGCCACAGTAGCCGGCGGTTCGAATACGGGATGTACCCGCGACCGGACTTGCCCGGCACCACCTCAAGGGAGGTGATGCTGTCGTCGTCCGCCAGCAGGTTGCTGTCGAGCCGGTTCAGGCCGAAGCGCGCGCCGAGCTTTCGCGGGATACCCTTGTCGGCCAGCCTGCCGAGGCGGCTGCGATAAATAACCATGTTGGCCTTGCGGCAGATGCGCGTCATCTCCCCCGCCTCCGCCGGCTCCAGGTGGCGGGGATCGCCGACCTCGACCACCAGCGCCGTGGCCTCCAGCGGATAGCCTTCGAGCTTCCAGTCACGCCAGCGCCGGTAGCTTGTCTCGTTTTCGAACACAAACGGGCTGTCGGTCCGGTATTCCCGGATTGTATTATCGGTATGCATTTGACCTGTTGAGAATGAATGTCTCGGGACCGCCAGAATCGGGTACGACTGCCGAAATCGCCTTGGAAAATACCTGAGTAGATTACTTATTGAACACAATATTCTGTCAGGAAAGATATTTTCCTATAAGCGTGACTTATCTATCCCCAAAGGGATACACGAGAAACCCGACGTCCCCCTCCAAGGCAGGATTTAACTCCAGTGAAGCGCGGGCCTAAACTCACGGCCGTGTGGCAGGACTGTGCGGGTAGGGCAAGGCGCGGAAAACGCGCCTATGATGGGTTCGCTGGCCGGATTTGGCAAGCCGGCAAACCGATTTCCTGGAATTACCCCTCCCCTGGCGGCCACAAGAATTCGCCGGTGCCGATATTGCGCGGCACAGGCTGAACGCTGAAATGTCCTTCTACAGGAGGCAGTCAAATGGCTCAGAACAAACCCAAGAATCCCGAGAAGCACAGCACCTATCTCCCCAAGGAGAAGAAGTCCACCAAGCCGTTCCACGCGACGCCGATGCTCGACCAGCTCGAGAGCGGTCCGTGGCCGAGCTTCGTGACCGGGCTCAAGCGCCTGGCCATGAACAACAACATGATGGTGGACCTCCTCGGCCAGCTTGAGTACTCGTACAAGACCCGCCTCGGTTACTGGAAGGGCGGCACGGTCTCGGTGTTCGGCTACGGCGGCGGCATCATTCCGCGCTTCTCGGAAGTGGCCGCGATGTTCCCCGAGTCCAAGGAATTCCACACCCTGCGCGTGCAGCCGGCCCCCGGCAACCACTACACCACCAAGATGCTGCGGACGCTGTCCGACTCCTGGAACAAGTACGGTTCCGGCCTGATCGCGTTCCACGGCCAGACCGGCAACATCATGTTCATCGGCACCACCTCCGAGAAGACCCAGCACTTCTTCGACGAAGTCAACGAATACGGCTTCGACCTCGGCGGCGCCGGTCCGTGCGTGCGCACCGCCATGTCGTGCGTCGGCGCGGCGCGCTGCGAACAATCCTGCGCCAACGAGCAGAAGATTCACCGTATGCTGGTGAACGACTTCATCGACGACATGCACCGTCCGGCCCTGCCGTACAAGTTCAAGTTCAAGGTCTCGGGCTGCCCGAACGACTGCATGAACTCGATCCAGCGCGCCGATTTCTCCGTGATCGGCACCTGGCGCGACGACATGAAGGTCGACCAGAACGAAGTCA
>CAKKQL010000033.1 GCA_919902095.1 Acidiferrobacterales bacterium | reverse complement strand
CGGCCGAGGCCGCGAGCGCCAGGGTGGTGGCGCCGAGGGTGCCTTTGAGGAAGGTGCGCCTCTCTAGGATGCCTTTGCGGGTGGGGTTCACAAACGTCTCCTCACGGTTAACAGGAAATAGGCGGCGTATCTTATATAAAGTGAATCGATACGCAAATGACGTGCGTCGCCGGCGGGTTTATTCCCTGCGACCTTTCGGTTCCGGCCCGGCGACGCGCGTGAACCACCGGTAAAACAGCGGCAACAGCAGCGGCGTGCACAGCAGAAACGCCAGCAATCCGGCCAGTAATGTGATTGTCAGCGCCTGCAAGGCCGGCGCCACGCCGTTAAGCCCGACTGCCAGAGCCGACAACGCGGTCAGGACAACCGCCCCCGACAGCAGAAACTGCGCGGGCGCGAGCGCCGGCTTGCGGCCCGCACGTCCGGGACGATCCGCCAGCACCGAGGCAACCGCGCCGGCCGCGCCAGCAAGCAGAACCAGCGTCTGCCATGCCGGCAATGGCGACGCCATCCCGAATCTGTCCGCTAGGCCCGCGCCGATCATGGCGGACAACAGGCACAGGAGCATGGCGGCGGCATAGGCCGCGCCGCGGCGCCAGCCGAGCACGGCAACGATGAACGCGATACTGCCGGCCAGCACCATCAGGCCGGCGGCGGTTGTGCGCGCCGGCGTCGCTTCGCCAGCGAAGGCCAGCGCATAACCGGCGGGCAACGGCAGGCCGGCAACCAGCGCCTGCACGCGGTCAAGCACTTCCGGCGCCGACGCGCCACTCAGCGCGCCGCGAATTTCAATCACCGGTATTCCGTCGAGATAGCGAACCTCCGCGGCCGCCGACTGCATCGCCACGCGCGCGACATCGCGCAGATACACGGCGCGCTGGGCGCGCGCTGGCGGCGCCTCACCGCGCAACAACAGGCGCTCGAAAGACGATGTGCCGCCGTCGGCAGCCGACAGGCGCAAACGGATGTCGTAGCGTTCGCCGTCTTCGTGCAGCTCACCCACGATGCGCCCTTCGTGCGCGATGCCGAGCACCACGGCGACGTCGAAGGCGTCGAGCCCGACGGCCGCAGCGCGCTCGGCATCCAGATCAATCACGGCCTGCGTCGCGCGCGGCTGCGCCGTATGCGTCAGGTCCTGCAGCCCGGGCAACGGCGCAAGCCGTTGCAATATGTCCGCCGCGATCTGCGCCAGCGTTGCGTCATCCGGCCCCTGCAACCGCAGACGCAGTTCCCCCGCCGGCGTGATGTTGGCAAGCCGCGCCGGCGTTTCCCGGTCAATAAACACGGCCGTGGTGAGCAGCACCAGCGTGGTGGCAGCGGCAAGCGCAACCAGCGGATGGCGTTGGCCGTGGCGAAACAGCGCGTCCGACGTCCGCTCCAGCCATCTGGCGCGCGGCCACGCGACCCGCCGACGCGCGACAGCCGGCACCAGCAGCACGGCGGCGAGCAATACGACCGGCAAGGCCAGCAGCAGCGCCAGAAACAGCCCGCGAAATACCGAGCCCGTTGCGAGGCTGACGACAAACAGCGGCACGGCCGCCGCGAACGCCGGCGCCAGGCAGACGATGACCGCTCTCGCCGAACCGGTGGCGGTCGCCGCAAACGCCGCCAGTGCGCCGGCGGCGGCCAGGCCGGTCACCAGCAGCAAGCCGCTGAGCGTCATCAGGTTGAGTGACTGGCCGCTGACAAACAGCAGCGCCAGCACCGCGAACAGCGACACCGCCATCATCGCGCCCGCAACCAGCGTCCGGCGCGTATCGCGCAGGAAAAACTGCACCAGCAGCAATATGCACACGGCCGCCGCGAGGCCGGCGGCGGCCAGCCGCGCGTGCGCCTGCGCGGCGATGCCGGCGCGGTCGAACAAGGTGACGATGCGGATATCGTCCGGCACCTGGCCATTGGCGCGCAGCCAGGCAAGCTGTGCCTGTACCTGCTTGCCGGCCTCGGCCGCGTCGGCGACGCGTTGCGGATGAATCTCGAGATGGATGGCCGGCTGTCCCTCGAAGAGCGCGCGCGACGGGTTTTGCGCCTCGCGTTCGGCGATCTGCGCCACCTCGGCGAGCGGCACGCGGTCGCCGTTCGGCAACGGCAGCGCGAAGGTTTCGAGCTCGGTGAGACTGGTAAGCGAAACCGGATGCCGGCCGCCAACCGCTTGCGCGGACAGTGCCCGCATGACATCGGCGGCCGACAGCCCCAGCCCGGCGAGACGGCGCTGGCTGGCAAACACGACCATCTCGCGCGTGCCGCCGCCGCTCACTTTCACCCGGCCCACCCTGCGCAAATCGCGAAACGGCCTTGCCAAAGTTTCGCGGCTCCAGGCCTGCAACTCCTCCAGGTCGCGCGCCTGGGAGGTGAGCGCGAACACCAGCGATGGCGATTCCTCCTCGCCGACAATCGAAACCCGCGGTGCCGCCATATCCGCCGGGAGCCGATCGCGCGTGAGCGCCGCCACGACGGTTTCCCGCACCACCTCGCGGCGCGAAGCGGCGGAAAATTGCAGTTCGAGCGTCAGCTCGCCGACCCGCACGGTCGAGGCAATGGCGGTCACGCCGGGCACGGCGCGCAGGGCCCGCTCCAGCGGCGGTCGCAGCCGCTGGTCGAGAATCGCCACGCTCACGCCCGGCTCGGCGATGTGCACGCGCACGCGCGGCGCGCCGGATGCCGGCAGCAACTCGACCGGCATGCGCCCGAGCGCGTACAGCCCGGACACCAGGACCACCGCGATCAGCAGGAAGCCGCCGACGGGATGGCGGCGGAAGCGGCGGAGCAGTCCGCTAGACGGCATCCGTGTCTGCGGCCGCCGTCAGGCGTCGCGCCCGGCGCGCAGCAACGGCTCGAGCTCGGTCAGCGCCTGCTGGTACACCTCGCGCTTGAACGCGATGATCTGCTCCAGCGCGCTCCAGTAGTCGATCCAGCGCCAGGCATCGAACTCGGGTTTGTGGCTGGCGTCGAGACGCACATCCTCGTCGCGACCGAGCAGGCGCAGCAGGAACCACATCTGCTTCTGGCCGCGGAAGGGACCGCTGCGCCTCAGGTATTCGCCGGGGATGTCGTAGTGCAGCCAGTCGCGCGTGCACCCGAGCACATCGACGTGCTGCGATTGCAGGCCCACCTCCTCCTGCAACTCGCGGAACATCGCCTGCTCCGGGGTTTCGTGCGAACGGATGCCGCCTTGGGGAAACTGCCAGCCGTCGCGCCCGCAACGCCGCGCCCAGAAAACCTGGCCGCGACCATTGCACAGCACGATGCCGACGTTGGGTCTGTAACCGTGTTCGTCTATCATAGATTCGCCAGACCGCGCCGCGGTCGCATGCAGGTCTCATTCAGACTCCTATTCTAAGAACCAAGTGCCATGATCAGCAACGCATCCATCCGCCGGCGGTTCCGGATCGCGACACTGCTGCTCCCGCTGCTCGCCAGCTGTGCCGGCACGCCGTCCGGGCTGGCGCCGAGCGCTGTCATCGAGGCGGCGCATTACAATCAGGGACATGTGCTGGTGTTCGCCGATGCGGCCGATGTCCTGGCCTCGGGCGGCTCGGACGGCTTCATCCGTCTGTGGCGGCTACCGGACGGCGCGCCGCTCGCCGGCTGGCAGGCGCACCGCGAATCGGTCTACGGGCTGGCGTTTTTGCAGCGCGACCGGCTGTTGCTCTCGGCCGGCTACGATGCCAGGCTCGCGGTTTGGCAGCGCGACGGCCGGCTCGAACACGAGCGCATCACGCCTGCGCCCATCACCGCGTTCGCCGTCGACGAGTCCCGCGGCCTGGTGCTGACCGGCCACGAGGACGGTCGTGTGCGCCAGTGGCGGCTCGCTGATCTGTCGCTCGTCGCCGAATGGGCGCTGCACCGCGATTACGTGCGCGCAGTGACGCTACATCGCGCCAGCAGCCGCTTCGCCTCGAGTGGCGCCGACGGACAGGTGTTCGTGTGGCGCACGCACGAAACGCCGCGCGCGCTCGCCGCACCACCGACCGATGCGCGCGACCTCGTGTTCATGCCGGACGGCGGCCAGCTTCTCGGTGGCGGCTGGTTCAAATTGTTTCGCTGGGAGGTGGCGAGCGGTGCGCTCAAGGTGCTGCCGACCGAGCACGGCGGCATCATCGTTTCGCTGCATCTCGGGGCGGATGGCCGCACGCTCGCCAGCATCAGCCGCCAACTGGACAGCGCGGTGTATTTTCTGGACCCGGAAACCGGCGCGACCGTAAAGCGCTTTCAGCGGCATGAGCTGTGCGGCGAATACGTGCGCCTGTCCGCGAATGGCCGCTATCTCGCCACGACCGCGGACGACGGCAGCGTGCGTATCTGGGACCTGAAAAACAGTGCAAAGTGAAAAGTTAAAAGTGAAAAGCGGATAAGTTCACTTTACACTTCGCACTTTACACTTTTCACTGCTTTTATGACCCTCGCCATCTTCGATCTCGATAACACGCTGCTGCGCGGCGACTCCGATCACGCCTGGGGCCAATTCCTGGTCGAAAACCGCGTGGTGGACGGCGAATCCTACCGGCTCGAGAACGAGCGCTACTACGCGCAGTACCAGGCCGGCACGCTCGACATCCTCGAGTTCCTCGCCTTCGCCCTGCGCCCGCTCGCGATGCACGACCTCGAAACATTGTGCGCCTGGCACCGGCGCTTCCTGCAGGAGAAAATCCGGCCGATGATCACGGACTCGGCGCGGGCGCTGGTGGAGAGCCATCGTGCGCGCGGCCATACGCTCGTCATCATCACCGCCACCAACAGCTTCGTCACCGCGCCGATTGCGGCCGAATTCGGCGTCCAGCACCTGATTGCGACCGAAGCCGAAATGCGCGGCGACCGCTACACCGGCAATGTCCGCGGCGTGCCCTGCTACCGCGAGGGCAAGGTCACGCGCCTCAAGGCCTGGATGACCGAGCACGGCGAGACACTCGCGGACAGCTGGTTCTACAGCGACTCGCACAACGATCTGCCGCTCTTGGGCATCGTCGACCATGCGATGGCGGTGAACCCGGACGACCTCCTGCGCGCCGAGGCCCAACGCCGCGGCTGGCGCATCCTGCAGTTAGGCTGACGCCCCATGCGCCGCGCCTGGTTCACGGTGTTGCTGCTGCTCGCGGCACCGCTGAGTCTGTTGTGCGCCCTGCGCTTCGGCAGCCTCGACACCGACTGGGCCACGGTCTGGCAGGTGCTGTCCGGCGGCGGTCCGGAGCTCGCGTCCTCGGCCATTCTTGAGCTGCGCCTGCCGCGCGCCATCGCCGCCTTCGCCGTCGGCGGCATGCTCGCGCTTGCCGGCGCGCTGCTGCAGGTGCTGCTGCGCAATCCGCTCGCCGATCCCTACATCCTCGGCATTTCCGGCGGCGCGGCGGTGGCGGCGCTGGCGGCACTGCTGCTCGGACTCTCCAGCCTCTGGGTCAACGCCGGCGCCCTCGGCGGCGCGTTGCTGTCGATGTTCCTGGTCTTCGGCGTGAGCCGCGCGGGCGGCCTCTGGACCTCGAATCGGCTGCTGCTCACCGGTGTGGTCATCGCCGCCGGCTGGGGCGCGCTCATCAGCCTGCTGCTCGCGCTCGCGCCGTCGGCGCCGCTCGCTGGCATGATCTTCTGGCTGCTCGGCGATCTCGGCTACAGCCGCACGCCGGCACTCGGCGTGCTGGTTCTGGTGATCGGGCTGACAGTGGCGTATCTGTTCGCGCGGCCGCTGAACCTGCTCGCGCGCGGCGAGACCGTGGCGGCCACGCTCGGCGAGAATCCGGCGCGCTTGCGCTTCGCCATCTATTTCCTCGCCTCGCTGCTCACGGCGGTGGCGGTGACGCTTGCCGGCAGCATCGGTTTCATCGGCCTCATCGTTCCGCATCTGCTGCGGCTCGTCGCCGGCACCGATCACCGCTGGCTGCTGCCCAATGCCGTGCTGCTCGGCGGGAGCTTCCTCACCGTCGCCGACACCCTCGCCCGCAACGTCGTCGCGCCGCTCCAGCTGCCGGTCGGTGTGCTCACGGCGCTGCTCGGGGTGCCGGTGTTCCTCTATCTGCTGGCGCGCACGCGCGGATAGGCATGCTCGAAACCGCGAACCTGACGCTCGCCGTCGCCGGACGCACCCTGTGCCGCGACCTCAGCGCGCGCTTCGCGCCGGGCGAGAACTGGGTGATCCTCGGCGCCAACGGCAGCGGCAAGACGACGCTGCTGCACGCGCTCGCCGGCCTGCGCCCGCCGCAGTCCGGCGCCGTGCATCTCGGTGGACGGCCGTTGCCTGACATTCCCTATCGCGAACGCGCGCTGAAACTTGGCGTGCTGTTGCAGGATTATGAAACAACGCTGCCGGCCACCGTGCTCGACGTGGTGCTCACCGGACGGCATCCGCATCTCGGGCGCTGGCAATGGGAAGGTGACACCGACCGCAAGCTGGCCACGGAGGCGTTGGCGACGATGGACCTCGCCGGATTCGGCGCGCGCCCGCTGGCAACGCTTTCCGGCGGCGAGCGGCGGCGCGCGGAAATTGCCGCACTGCTGGTGCAGGACGCGCCCGTGTGCCTGCTGGATGAACCGACCAACCATCTCGACCTGCAGCACCAGGTACGGGTGTTCGAACAGTTGGCGGCGCGGGCGCGCCGCCCCGGCCACCTCAACGTGTTCGTGCTGCACGATGTGAACCTGGCGAGCCGCTTCGGCACACACGGGATTCTGCTGTTCGGCGACGGCAGCAGCATCCAGGGACCGCTGACCGACATCCTGCGGCGCGAAACCCTGGAACGGCTGTATCGCTGCCGTCTGCGCGTGCTTCGGGACGACGGCCGGGCCGTTTTCCTGCCGGATTAACGCGCAGATACCCCGGTCCGGACGACATGGGCAACCTGACCCGGTATTTTTTCAATTAAAATTATGAATCTTCATGTACAATAACATCAATGGAACATTTCTCCGATTTACGAAGAATATGCGTCCGGCTGGTGAATTCACTCCATCAACCGCCAACCGAGTAAAACTGGCATACCACTCCTACACAAGAAGGAAACTGATTCATGAAAAAGTATTCGATTCTGCTTGCTGCTCTCCTGGCGCTGACGGCTGTTGCGGCCTGCCAGAAAAAAGAAGCCCCCAAGCCTGCGGCGGCTCCGGCTGCTGATGCGGCCAAGCCGGCCGATGCGGCGGCACCTGCTGCTCCGGCGGCTCCGGCAGCTCCGGCGGCACCTGCTGCTCCGGCGAAGAAGTAAACCGGCTTATCCGGTGTTGCAAAGAAGCCGGCCCTTCGGGGTCGGCTTTTTTGCTTTTTGGATTTATTTTCTCTGCACGGTTCACATTTTTATCCAGCGCGTTGACAGGTTCCCGCTGCGACGATTAGGATGCCCCGCGAGCTGAACAGCTCGCACGCTTCAGGTTTTCCGAGGACGATTGTCCGAGGAATGAAACGGGAAGCCGGTGCGCCCTCACGGGCAATTCCGGCGCTGCCCCCGCAACGGTAAGTGAGTCAAGGCGGATTGATGTGCCACTGCGCGGATGTACGCGCGGGAAGGCAATCCGCCCGGGACAACCCCGCTCACAAGCCCGGAGACCGGCCTGAAGCACACCAATGGTGCTGCGGAGGGCGGCACGGGCGGCCACACCCGGTCGTTCCCGCATTTTTCCTCCGCACGCCGCAACCCATTCCCTGCGCGGGGTCGCGCAGTTTGCGGAGGAACGCATGAAACGCCTGTCCATGTTGTGCGCGGCTGTCGCCGCTGTTTTGTCACCGGCCTTTGCCGCCAACACCGAAACACCCGTCGTCGTCACCGCCACCCGGCTTGATGACGTCACGCGCCTGCCAGCAAGCATCACTGTCATCACCGCGGAAGAGATTCATCGCACTCCGGCCAAGACACTTCCGGAACTGCTTTCGCTCGAGGCCGGCGTCTTCAACCGCGACCTCTACGGCAACCAGGCGGCGCGCGCCAAGATCGACATCCGCGGCTTCGGCGCGGCCTCGTCCGAAAACGTGCTGATCCTGCTCGATGGCCGGCGGCTGAACGACATCGACATGTCGGCGGTGGATTTCACCTCCATCCCGCTTGGCATGATCGAGCGTGTCGAGATCACGCGGGGCGTGGGCGCCGTACTCTATGGCGACGGCGCCGTCGGCGGCGTCGTCAACATCATCACGCGCCAACCCGGACGCGCCGGGCGCAAGGGTCAGGCGGCGTTCGCCGCCGGCACGTACAACACGCGCCGGATCGAGGCGAATATCGAGCAGGGCAACGGTTCGACATCGTTCCACCTTGCCGCGCAGGGGCTGCATTCCGACGGCTATCGCGTCAACAACGAACTCGACCAGGGGACTTTGCAGGCGGATCTGCGCTTCGCCGCTTCGGGTCGCGAGAGTTTCCTCAAATTCGGCGCCGACCGCTACAAGGTGGGCCTGCCAGCACATCGCCAGGTGGATGCCTCGGCCAACGTCGACCTGCTATCCACCGACCGGCGCGGCGCCACGACACCCAATGACTATTCCAAGCGCGACGGGTTCCATGTCTCGGGCGGGACAACGCTCTTCCTGCCGGGCAACAGTCAGCTCATCCTCGATGTCGGTTACCGCGAGAAACAGGATAAGGCCTCGTTGTCGAGCTTCCTTGATACCACGCTTGCCGGCTGGTCGTTCACGCCGCGCCTGAAGACCGGATCGAGCGTATGGGGCCTGCCTGGTTCGGCCGTCGCGGGCGTGGACTATTTCGTCTCGACTTACGATTCGGACCGCGCCAACAACGAGGCCGCGGCGGCCACCCCGATTCACCGGCTGGCCATCCGGCAAACCAGCATCGCGGTGTACGCCCAGGACACGGCCGAGCTGCGTCCCGGCACCCACTTCACTCTTGGGGCACGGCATCAGCAAGTTTCCTCCCGCGCCCGTGATACCTTCAACGCTTCCGCCCCCGGCGCCGCCTTCGACGGCGGTGCCACGGACAAGGACGACGGCGAAACCGAAGATGCCTACGAAGTGGGGCTGCGGCACGCCCTTAACGACACGCTCTCCTGGTTCGGACGCTATGGCAGGAGCTTCCGCATCGCCACCGTGGATGAAATCTTCTCCACCTTCCCCGGGCAGTTCACGTTCCTCTTGCCGCAGACGGCACGCACGCTGGAAACTGGCCTCGCCTACCGACAGGGCGACGTGCGCCTCGAGGCCAGCGTGTACCGCATGAATCTCAAGAACGAAATCCACTACGACCCGAATACGTTCGCCAACGTCAACCTCGACCCCACACGCCGGCGCGGTGTCGAGCTGAGCGCGGGCTGGCAGGCAGCGTCGCGCCTGGCGCTCAAGGCAAGCTACGCCTATACGGAAGCCCGCTTCACCAGCGGCAGCTACAGTGGCAACGAAGTGCCGCTGGTACCGCGGCGCACCGCGAGCCTCGCGCTCGACTGGAAGGCGGCGGCATGGTGGGGATTGTCCGCCACAGCGCGCCACGTCGGGGACAAGCGCTTCGACAACGATCAGACCAATACCTTCTCCCAGAAAATCCCGGCCTACGCCATGGTGGATCTCAAGTGGTATGGGCAGGCGCAGGGCTGGACACTGGAAGCGGCGGTCAACAATGCCTTCGACCGGAAGGCCTATGACTACGGCATCCGCAGCACAAGTTCAAGCACGCGCTACAATGCCTATCCGCTGCCGGAACGCAGCTATACCCTGACTCTGCGAAAGGAACTCTAATCCAACAATGATGCGCCGGACACGAAGCCTGCCGTTGTTCCTCGCGCTTTCGGTTGCGGCGCACGTGGCATTGCTGGCGGTCTGGCATCCCGATCGCGTGCAAGACGTGACGGAACACGGCGCCTCCGCTCTGGGCGATGGAACGCTCACGGTAGCATTGGGCGTACACCGCTCACCGACGGCGGCAGGCGACCGTGATTCCTCACCGTGGCGCGATACCGCGATCGCGACCGATACGCCGATGGCGATCGCGAAGCAGTCTCCGGGTACACGCAAAGCAACTAACGGCGACGCCGTCACAATCGAAGCTCACGAGGCGTCGGCCTCACCGGCGGTACGTAATTTCCTCCTGGGCAAGGTCAGTACCGAACTCGCGCGCTACTTTCAGTATCCCGCTATAGCGCGCGAACGCGGCTGGGAAGGGAAAGTGGTGCTGGGATTTTCGTTACAGGCCAATGGCCATCTCGATGGAATCCACATTGCACGCAGCTCGGGCTATCATGTGCTCGACGAGTCCGCGCGTGACGCCCTCGGCAAGGTCAGCGCCGTCGCGGATGCCAGACAATGGCTCCAAGGCCATGCCATCGACATGCAACTGCCCGTCATCTACCGCCTGCTGGACCACTGACATGGGACACCGGCTCTCAAAGATCTACACCCGCACCGGCGACGACGGCAGCACCGGCCTCGGTGACGGCACGC
>CAKKQL010000032.1 GCA_919902095.1 Acidiferrobacterales bacterium | reverse complement strand
AAACAGCGTTTATAAATGACAAGACGAGCGAAGCAGGGCTACATTTGCTGCGGCTGTCTGCGCCCATTGCCGAAAGCGCATTCGCCTCGGGCACTGGGTGCTAAACCGCTGACTCCATGGGCAATCCCCGTGGGCGCAAAGAAAACTAATCAGAAGATAAAAAACTTTCCCTTTGCGACTTTGTGCCATTACGGGGAGGATGCCGCGACTGCATGGATGCAGGAGGTAGAGCAACGCCAGGAGCAGTTGCCGGGAGGCCGTGAATGACGCTCGATAAGGCACGCGAGATGTTGCTGGTGCAGGCCGGATTCGGCGGTTTCTACAATGGTAACTCGGCGAAACTGATTTTGTCCGAAGTGAACCGGGAACACGGACAAGCCGCCGTGGATCGTATGATTCGTGAATGTCAGCTCGACCGGGTGTTCGGTTTCGAGCCAGGCACGCATTTTGACGGCGGACTCGCCATCAAGCCGCAAAAGAAAGAATAGCGGTGATTATTATTAGAGAGCAGTAACCAACGAATAGGTTTTTCTTGCGCGTGGACGGCCGACAAACGAGCCGCCCGGGTGCTACACACTGAGAGGAGCTTCCATGTCTAACAGCCTGTTGTTTGTATTTCTGTGTGCCGGTCTGGCAATCGTGTACGGCTTTTTTTCCTATCGCTGGATTCTTGCCAAACCCGCCGGTAACGCACGCATGCAGGAAATCGCGGCCGCCATCCAGGAAGGCGCCTCCGCCTACCTCAATCGCCAGTACACCACCATCGGCATGGTCGGCGTCATTCTGTTTGTGGTGATTTACTTCGCGCTCGATAGCCTGACCGCCATCGGTTTTGCGATCGGTGCACTGCTCTCCGGCATGACCGGCTACATCGGCATGAACATCTCGGTGCGCGCCAACGTGCGCACCGCCGAAGCGGCGCGCGATGGACTGAATGCGGCGCTCAAGATCGCGTTCCGTGGCGGCGCCATCACCGGCATGCTGGTCGTGGGCCTGGGACTGGCGGGCGTGGCCGGTTACTACGCCGCGCTCCAGTACTACCTGCCCGGCACCGATCCGGTGAAGCCGCTGATCGGTCTGGCCTTCGGTGGCTCGCTGATCTCGATCTTCGCGCGTCTCGGCGGCGGCATCTTCACCAAGGGTGCGGACGTCGGCGCCGACCTCGTCGGCAAAATCGAAGCCGGCATCCCCGAGGATGACCCGCGCAACCCGGCGGTGATCGCCGACAACGTCGGCGACAACGTCGGCGACTGCGCCGGCATGGCCGCGGACCTGTTCGAGACCTACGCCGTGACCATCATCGCCACCATGCTGCTCGGCGGCCTGATGCTCAAGGGCTTCGGCAACGCCATCCTCTACCCGCTGGTGCTCGGCGGCGTTTCCATCCTGGCCTCGATCGTCGGCACGTTCTTCGTGTGGGCCATCAAGGGCGGCAAGATCATGAACGCCCTGTACCGCGGCCTGCTCGTGGCCGGCGCGATCTCGGCGGTCGCCTTCTGGTATGTCACGGACATGATGATGGCCGGCAACGGCTTCCACAGCGTGCAGAACCTGTTCTTCACGGCACTGATCGGCCTGGGCGTGACGGCGGCACTCGTCATAATCACCGAGTATTACACCGCCACCGAGTACGGCCCGGTACGGCACATCGCACAGGCCTCCACCACCGGTCACGGCACCAACGTCATCGCCGGTCTGGGCGTGTCCATGAAGTCAACGGCGTTGCCGGTACTGGTGATCTGCCTCGGTATCTATGGCGCGTTCACGCTTGCCGGTATCTACGGCATTGCCGTGGCGGCCACCGCCATGCTCTCCATGACCGGCATCATTGTCGCGCTCGACGCCTACGGCCCGATCACCGACAACGCCGGCGGTATCGCCGAGATGGCCAACCTGCCGAGCAAGATCCGCAAAATCACCGATCCGCTCGACGCCGTCGGTAACACCACCAAGGCCGTGACCAAGGGCTATGCCATCGGCTCCGCCGGTCTGGCGGCGCTGGTGTTGTTCGCCGACTACACGCACGCGCTGGAAGCCGCCGGCAAGCTGGTCACCTTCTCACTCTCCGACCCGGCGGTTATCATCGGCCTGTTCATCGGCGGTCTGGTGCCGTACCTGTTCGGCGCCATGGCGATGGAAGCCGTGGGCCGCGCCGCCGGTGCGGTGGTGGTCGAGGTGCGCCGACAGTTCAAACAGATCAAGGGCATCATGACCGGCAAGGGCAAGCCCGAATACGGCACCTGCGTCGACATGCTCACCAAGGCGGCGATCCGCGAGATGATCATCCCCTCGCTGCTGCCGGTGCTGGTACCGATCGTGGTGGTCGTGGTGGTGAATGTCCTCATGGGTCCGGGTGCCGGGATCAAGGCGCTCGGCGGCGTGCTCATGGGTTCGATCGTGACCGGCATCTTCGTCGCGATTTCGATGACCACCGGCGGCGGCGCCTGGGACAACGCCAAGAAATACATCGAGGAAGGCCACCACGGCGGCAAGGGCTCGGACGCGCACAAGGCGGCCGTGACCGGCGACACCGTCGGCGACCCCTACAAGGACACCGCCGGCCCGGCGATCAACCCGCTGATCAAGATCATCAACATCGTGGCGCTGCTGATCGTGCCGCTGCTGTAAAACTCAAGGGACAAGGGACAAGATACGAGGTACGAGTTCGGGGCCGGCGCAAGCCGGCCCTTTGTTTTGATGGGCAAGGATACGCGAATGACATTCTGATATAATGCTGTACAGGTTATCCGTACAGAGAGAATGCTCATGAAAACCGTCTCGTATACCGCGCTGCGCGGCAACCTCGCGCGCACGCTCGATCAGGTGAACGAGGACCGAGAGCCGGTGGTGATTACCCGTCGCAAGGGCGCACCCGCGGTGCTGCTCGCCCTCGCGGAATACGAATCGCTGGAGGAAACCGCCTATCTGCTGCGCAATCCGGCCAATGCCGCGCACGTGCGCCGCGGCCTCGCCCAGGTCGAGGCGCGTAAAACGCGCCGGCGCAAGCTCCTGAAGTGAAGGCTCGTTGGGCCGACGAGGCGTGGGCGGATTACCTGCGCTGGCGCGGTGAAAATCGGCCCGTCTTCACCCGCATCAACCGCCTGGTGAAGGCGATCGAGTCGGATCCGTTCCGCGGCATCGGCAAACCCGAACCGTTGCGCCACGAACTTGCCGGCTGCTGGTCGCGGCGCATCACCGAGGAGCACCGCTTGGTCTACCAGGTGACCGGCGGGCAAATTCACGTTATTTCCTGCCGCTATCATTACCGCAGATAGCCGTTGTTCATCGTACATAACTATTGTTTGGCGCGGCATTGAGACCACGTCAAGGTGTTACCGACTTCAACCGCATGTACGAATCGGTACCTAAAAGAATCAACCATTTACGATCGCGCATTAGGCGTTTTCAACAACGTTGGGGCACCACTGGGTGCCTATAGATAGTCGTCGATCCGTTCCCCGGTGTGGAATACTTCGACATGCGTGCGGAGGGGGAAATAGCGATTAATCTCCCCGCGCCCCAACCCGGAGGCAGAGGAATGAAAAACATGCACAATTTACTGGCTTGAGCGCGGTAACCGAATGGGCGTAAGAGAAGAGCCGTCCTGCTACGGTCTTGTTCTGACACCAGCCGGCCATCTGGTCTTGGCTGCGGCCGATGTACCCGATGCGCCGGCCTTGCCGGAAGCGCTGACGAATTCGCTGCTCCGGGCGTTTGCAGAATCCTCCGCCGCGGGTTTGGTGCGACTCGCCGCCCTCGACCACGAGGCGGAACTGCCGGCGGTCTTCCTCTACTGGCGGCGATTGGCCGAGCACTATCTGACCGCGCTGTGTCACATCCCCGAGTCGTCGGAGAATCTGCAAGACCCGCTGCCACCGCCACGCGCGGAGCTGGCCGAGATGGCCGCGGCCGCACCGCCCATGCGCGGCGGGGAATACCTGCGTGCTGAAACACTGGAGCAGTTGTGGGCGGCCCTGGATGAATACGCCCGCCGCGAGATCGCCGACTGCAAGGGCGGTCTCACGGAATGGCTGCACGGGCGCGGCCCGTTGTGGCGCCGGGTGGGCCGGGTTTGCTTTCACTTGGCGGAGAACAAGCGCGATCCGCAATACCCATTCGCATTTCTTGCGACCTATGCGCCGAAACTGCTCGATGGCCGGCGTGTACAGTACCAGCCGCTGGGCAAGGCCCTGGAGGAATACGCCGGGACGGGGAATAAGCAGGCGCTCGTGAATCTCCTCACGCCCGTGCAACGCGCCGGTGAACGCTGCGCGTGGGTGAAGGCGCTGGTCGAGACCGGCGAGGTCTTCCATCCGCTGCGCTGGACGCCGGACGAGGCGTACCGATTTCTCAACGATGCAACGCCCCTCGAAGAGTGCGGGCTGCTGGTACGCATGCCGGACTGGTGGACGAAACGCCCGCCGCGCCTGCGGGTGGGGGTTTCGATCGGCGAGGTGAAGCAATCCCGTTTCAACGCCGCATCCATGCTCGATTTCAAGGTGCAGCTCAGCCTGGCGGGCGAGACGCTGACAGAAGATGAATGGCGCTCCATCCTCGCCGGCACTGACGGTCTGGTATTCCTCAAAGGTCGCTGGGTGGAGGTGGACCGCGACAAGCTATCCAGGACCCTTGAGCACTGGAAAAAAGTCGCGCGGGAGGCGGAAGACGACGGCATCTCTTTTCTTCAGGGGATGCGATTGCTGGCCGGGGCGCCCCTGGGGTCGGATCCGGCGGGACCGTTCGATGCCGACCGCGACGCCTGGTCCGAAGTACATGCCGGTGCCTGGCTCGGGGAGCGGCTGCGGGCGCTGCGCGAACCCGACGCCTTGCCGGCCGCGCTACCCGGCAAGACGCTGCGCGCGACGCTGCGCCCTTACCAGGAAACGGGCGTAAATTGGTTGCGATTCCTGTCGCAACTCGGTCTCGGCGCGTGCCTGGCGGACGACATGGGCCTCGGCAAAACCGTCCAGGTCATCGCGCTCCTGCTTGTTCAGAAACGCGCGAAAAAGGAAGCAACCGCCCCGGCCTTGTTGGTATTGCCGGCCTCGCTGCTGGCGAACTGGAAATCCGAGCTGGAGCGGTTTGCCCCGAGCCTGACGATACGCTTCGCGCACCCCTCGCAGGCCAGGGTCGAGGATCTGAAGACCGCGGACGATCCCGGCGCCAACCTTGAAAACACCGACGTGGTGCTCACCACCTACGGCATGCTCGCGCGTCAGGAATGGCTCACGACCGTGGATTGGGGCCTGGTGGTGCTGGACGAGGCGCAGGCGATCAAGAATCCGAGCGCGCGCCAGACGCGCACGGTCAAGCGGCTCAAGGCCCGCTCACGCATCGCGCTTACCGGTACGCCGGTCGAGAACCGCCTCACCGACCTTTGGTCGATCTTCGACTTCCTCTGCCCGGGGCTGCTGGGGTCGGTGAAGGAGTTCGGCGATTTCATCAAACGGCTGGAGGGGCGCGACCGTGAGCAATACGCCCCGCTGCGCCGGCTCATCGGCCCGTACATCCTACGGCGCCTGAAGACCGACAAATCCATCATCGCCGACCTGCCCGATAAGACCGAGATGCACGCGTTCTGTCATCTCACGAAAACACAGGCCGCGCTGTATGAACGCTCGGTGCGCGAGCTAGGTGAGGCGCTTACCGGCAAGGACGGCATCGAGCGCCGCGGTGTGATCCTCGCGTTTATCCTGCGCTTCAAGCAGATCTGCAACCACCCGGCCCAGTGGTTGGGTACCGGCGACTATGCGCCGACGGCCAGCGGAAAGTTCGATCGTCTGCGCGAACTGTGCGAGGAGATCGCCGCGCGCCAGGAAAAGACATTGGTGTTCACCCAGTTCCGCGAAATGACCGAGCCCGTGGCGGCCTTTCTCAAGACCGTGTTCGGGTATCCAGGTCTGGTGCTGCACGGCCAGGTCGATGTCAAGAAGCGCCGGAAGCTGGTGGAGGATTTCCAGCGCGAGGACGGCCCACCGTTCTTCGTGCTGTCGCTGAGGGCCGGCGGCACCGGCCTCAACCTGACCGCCGCGACTCACGTCATCCATTTCGACCGCTGGTGGAACCCGGCCGTCGAGAACCAGGCCACCGACCGCGCCTTCCGCATCGGGCAGAAACGCAACGTCATGGTGCACAAGTTCGTCTGCCGGGGCACAATCGAGGAAAAGATCGACGCCATGATCCAGGAAAAGTCGCAGCTGGCGGGCGATATCCTGGAGGGCGGCGTGCCGCGGCTGATCACCGAAATGGGCGACCGGGAGTTGTTGGACCTGGTCAGGCTGGACGTAACCACAATCGAGACGGATTAAACGATGTCCTGGGGACGGGGTTGGCGGCCGTACGAATCGGCCGCACAGCGGCGGGCGAAGGCCGCGCGCGCAATGGCCAAGCTGCGCAAGCAAGGCGTGGGTATCCAACCGGTCACGATCAACGGCCGCGGCATCGCCCGCAGCTTCTGGGGCCGGGCGTGGTGCGAGCACCTGGAGAAATTCAGCGACTACGAGAATCGTCTGCCGCGCGGCCGCACCTACGTGCGCAACGGCTCGGTCTGTCACCTCGATATCCAGGCCGGCAAGATAGTGGCCATGGTCAGCGGTTCGAGGCTTTACACCGTAGAGATCGCGATCAAACCGCTGTCAAGCAGGAAATGGAAGGGCCTGCGGTCCCGCTGCGCCGGCCAAGTCGGCTCGCTGCTCGAGCTGTTGCAAGGCAAGCTCGCCGAACAGGTAATGACCGTGGTCACGAACCGCGACGACGGCCTGTTTCCGCTACCGCGGGAGATTCATCTCAATTGCTCCTGCCCGGATTGGGCGACGATGTGCAAGCACGTCGCCGCGGTTCTTTACGGCGTGGGGGCGCGGCTGGACGAGAAACCGGAGTTGCTGTTTCTCCTGCGCGGCGTGGACCACCAGGAACTCGTGAACGAGGACGCGGCGAAAGCCGCCATCGGCAACGCCCCCGCAACTACCGGCCGCCGGTTGCGCGACGAGCAGCTCGCCGATTTGTTCGGGATCGATCTTGCCGCCGACGAACCGTCAGGGAGGCCCGTCGCCAAGCGGCGCGGCGCGCCCGCAACAACAAAAACGATCGCAACAAAGGGCAGGCCGAGCACCATAGCACGCCAACCTCACGGCCGTCGTTCGGCCAAAACAAAGCGCTCGTGGGCGATGAAAGCGGTAGGCCGTATCAGCGCGCCCACGCGCACGGCCGTCAACAAGCCGATGACAAAAAAGACACCGCCACGAAAGAAGCGCGCAACCGCTCGCCCGCGCCGGAAAATGCAGGAGTAAAGTTTATACTACACACCTTTGTCATCGGTGCCGGACGCACCACAATGCGCTCGCTTGAGTTGTAACGGCCGGAACGGCCGGCCACTCGCGCGCAGGAAGCGGCGGAAGAACTCAAACATGACGAGCCGCGTGGTCTGGATCGAGACGATCAGGCCCTCGAGCCCCACCACCGGGGCGTTGCCAAGCACGAAGATCAACACGCGCCACAAGGCCCTCGGGCAGCTGTGCCAGCGCGACGATCGCAGCGCTGCTGATCGTGCCGTTGCTGTAACTACCTTGTCGTAACCCAAAGGGCCGGCTATGCCGGCCCTTTGTTTTTGCGCAGCCGTCTTCAAGACAGCCAATGAGCAGCGGGCTTCCCAAGAAACTCTTCCACCGATATACCCTGGCCACCGACCAGAAGCGTTCGTTTCGGATGGAAGGTCTTTTTAAACGCCTCCATGCCTGGGAGTTCAACCCTGCTTCTTCCACTTTTAACCTCGATCGCGACGATGGATTTTCCCGAACGCAGAACAAAATCCACCTCCATCGAACGCTCGCGCCAGTAAAATATTTCTATCTTTGTCCCCATCGCGCTATTCACCAGATGTGCGCCGACGGCCGACTCCACCAGCCGCCCCCAGAAATTACGGTCTTTTTGTGCCTCCCTGAATGAAACAGCAGCCTGTGCCGTCATGAGCGCATTGTTCAGCACCTGCAATTTCGGGCTGGAACCGCGTTGGCGAACGCGCTGTCCGGCAAACTTGGGAATTCCCGTCAGCATGCCCGCGCCCGCCAGCAATTCGAGGTAATGGGCCAGCGTGGTGGTATTGCCGACGTCCTGTAACTGCCCGACCATTTTCTGATAGGAAAGAATCTGCCCGGAATAATCGCACCCGAGGTGAAACAGCCGCCGCAGCAGCGCGGGTTTGTCCACGCGCGCCATCAGCAGAATGTCGCGCGACAGGGTGGTCTCAATCAGCGAATCGGCAATGTAGTGCGCCCAGCGAGTCTCATCCCCGGCCAACTCGACCGCACCGGGATAGCCTCCGAAAAAAATGAATTGCTCCAGCCCCCATCCAAACGCCTCATGCATTTCGGCATACGACCAATGGGTAACCGGTATGACCTCGAAGCGACCCGCCAAGCTCTCCGTCAACCCACGCTGGATAAGCCAAGGCGATGAACCCAACAACACGACCTTGAGCGCGAGCTTTTTTCGGCTGTCCTCTTCCCACAGGCGTTTCACCACATCGGACCAATGGGGAATTTTCTGGATCTCGTCGAGCACCAGCAGCGCGCCGCTGGATTTCCTCGTCTCCTTAAGCTGCAAGCGCGCTACTTCCCATTGCTGCTCGACCCATGCACGATCGCGCAAACCCGGTTCGTCCGCCGAGGCGTAATGTGCGGGCATTCCCAGCGATTCCATCGCCTGGCGAGCGAGCGTGGTTTTGCCCACTTGCCTCGGCCCGGCGAGCACCTGCAAGAAGCGCCGTGGCTCCTTGAGCCGTGAAACGAGCGTGCGACAAATCAGACGCTGAAACATGGTTTTTCCCTATTTACAAATTACTCAATATGATGAGTAATTTTACTCACAAACACAATAGTCCGGTCGTGACCGTAAACCAAAGCGGGCATCACGGCGGCTCGGCCACCGTTCCCGACGCAGCCCTACCTCTGCCCTCCAAGGACGGAGTAATGCCGCGAGAGGGCCGGGATGGCCCGGGGCGGCCTCCCTCCCTGGAGTCGAAGGGTTCGGACGCGCACAAGGCGGCCGTGACCGGCGACACCGTCGGCGATCCCATTCGCCGCTCCGCGCTTCCTGCGCTCTCGCGGCATACACTCCATCCCTGGAGATAAGGACACCGCCGGCCCGGCGATCAACCCGCTCATCAAGATCGTGGCGCTGCCGATCGTGCCGTTGCTCTGAGTCTCAAGCTTCAAGCGACAGGCAGCAAGCCAAAGGGCCGGCGCAAGCCGGCCCTGTTTTTTCGCCTCCGTTTTTTTAACGCTCGACAGTCTTTACGCCCTAAGCCATTCACGACATGATGCTGATATGCCAAAGCATGTGGGGTGGTCACAAGACGAATTGCTCGTCGCTTTCCGACTCTATTGCCGTACCCCTTTTGGAAAACTGCACCAACACAATCCGGAGATCATCGAACTGGCGCGCCTCCTGGGCAGAACGCCATCAGCAATCGCGATGAAGGCGTGCAATTTCGCAAGCCTCGATCCAGTCCAGAAAAGCCGGAAAATCTCCGCTCTCGGCAATGTAAGCCGCGCAGATCGCGAATTATGGGAATTGTTTGAAAAGAACGCCGAATCGGTAGCGACTACGGCAGAAGCAGCATACGCGCGCGTGAGCGGATCCGAATCCGTTATTCCCTTGCTTGAGATGGAGCAGCCAGAAGGACCGACAGAAGTTGAACGTCAGGTCCGCGTCAGGCGCGTTCAAAGTTTCTTTCGAGCGGCGGTACTTACCAGTTACAACTATCGGTGCGCCCTATCGGACATAGCCGTTCCTGAGCTTCTCACTGCCAGCCATATCATCCCGTGGAGCATAAATTCGGAACGACGCGCCGACCCGCGCAACGGCATCTCTCTCAACGCACTATACGACCGCGCTTTCGATCGCGGATTGATTACATTCGATGCATCATGGAGGCTAGTCGTTTCTTCGCGCCTCAAAACGGACAAACCTCCCATCATTCAGCAGCAGGCATTGCTTGATATGGAAGGACATGCGCTTCGGATGCCTGAGCGTTTTGCCCCAGACCCCGAGGCAATGAGCTACCACCGGGAGCATCTTTTTCAGAATTGATCCGCCTCGACGCCCGACTAGATATTCTTCGAACGTTTCTTTTCCGCTGCCAGCGCCTTCAGTAATCCCCTGCCCTTGTACTTCCCGCGCAGGCTCTGGATGTACTCGCGGGTAATGGGCGTCAAAATGATCTTGTGTGTCCGCTCATCTATGTTCACCCGGATGCGGACTCCCTCCTTGAGCCCGAATTTCCTCCGGATTTCCGAGGGGATAACTATCCGCCCTTTGGTGGTTATGTTGGCATGCATAGCTTCTCTCCAACCTCATGTTGATATAATCCACGCCCCGCCATAAACAACTCAACCGACCTTAATGATTTTGAATGGGCATATTTGCAGATTTAGCAGGATATAGGCGTACGTTTAAAGCTATCATTTTAATCCTGTAAATCCTGTAAATCCTGTTAATCCTGTCTATTCAATCTTCATGAAAATCTGCATCGTTTCTGATTCCCACGACCACCGTCGTCATCTCGCCGCCGCGGTCGCGGACGCCAAGGCGCTCGGCGCCGAAGCTGTGATTCACTGCGGCGATCTGGTGGCGCCCTCGACGTTGCATGCGATCATCCCACTCGGGCTGCCGATTCATCTGGTGCACGGCAACAACCAGGGCGATCTGTATCACCTGTCGAAACTGGCGCACAAGCCGGAAAACCGCGTGCACTACTACGGTCAGGATGGCGCATTAACGCTCGCGGGCAAGCGCGTATTCATCGTGCACTACCCGCACTACGCCAAAGCGATGGCGCTGACCGGCGACTACGACCTTGTGTGCAACGGTCACGAGCACCGTGCCGTCATCGAGCGGATTAAAAACATCAGGGGCGGGGAAACGCTGCGCGTGGACCCGGGCAGCGTCGGTGGCGTGAGCGCACCGGCTACTTATGTGCTCGGCGATCTGGAAAAGATGGAGTTCGTGATCCGCACCGTGCCGGAACCGGCGGACAAACACACCACACGTGAACGCGCGGTGGCCGGCTAACCGGCTTTCTTTACCGAGCGTGCCGTGTTGCTTTGCACGATTTCCAGCGGCCGTAGACCAAGCTTCTCGAACAGTGCACGGTCGGTATTCGCGCTGGGGTTGGGCGTGGTCAACAGCTGCTCGCCGTAGAAGATAGAGTTGGCGCCGGCAAGAAAGCACAGTGCCTGAAGATGGTCCGGCATCTGCTGGCGCCCGGCAGACAGGCGCACGAACGAGGTCGGCAACACGATGCGCGCGACCGCGATGGTGCGCAC
>CAKKQL010000031.1 GCA_919902095.1 Acidiferrobacterales bacterium | reverse complement strand
CCATGCCCGCGGCGTCGGGCACGTGATAGGCCTTGAGCGCGCGGATTTCCGGGCGGATCAGGCTTTCGACTTTTTTCTCAATAGCCATAAAAGAAAATGGACAGGATTCACAGGATTAAAACAACGGCAGAGAACCAGTTCTCAATCCTGTTAATCCTGTGAATCCTGTCTATTCATTTTTTGATTCGGTACTCCGCCGAGCGGGCGTGCGCGGTCAGGCCCTCGCCGCGGGCGAGCACCGAGGCCGTGCGCCCGAGCGTGTCGGCCGCGGCCGGCGTGCACTGGATCAGGCTCGTGCGCTTCTGGAAATCGTACACGCCGAGCGGCGACGAAAACCGCGCCGTGCCCGAGGTCGGCAACACGTGGTTCGGCCCGGCGCAGTAGTCGCCCAGCACCTCGGCGGTGTGGCGCCCGAGGAAAATGGCACCGGCATGGCGCACGCGCGTCGCGACGTTCAGCGCGTCTTCCACCGACAGCTCCAGGTGCTCGGGCGCGATGCGATTCACCAGCGCAATCGCCTCGTCCAGATCGCGCACCGTAATGAGCGCGCCGGCGCGCTCGAGTGCCGCGCGGATGATGTCGCGGCGCTCCAGCGTCGGCAGCAGCTTCTCGATCGCCGCCGCGACCTGCTGCGTGAATTTCTCGTCGAGGCTGATGAGGATGGATTGCGCCTCCTCGTCGTGCTCGGCTTGCGAGAACAGGTCCATCGCCACCCACTCGGGATCGGTGCGGCCGTCGCACACGACGACAATCTCCGACGGCCCGGCGATCATGTCGATGTCGACGACGCCGAACACCATGCGCTTGGCGGCCGCCACGTAGACATTGCCCGGGCCGACGATCTTGTCGACCTTGGGCACGGTTTCCGTTCCGTAAGCGAGCGCCGCCACCGCCTGCGCCCCGCCGAGGGTAAACACGCGATCGACGCCGACGAGGTGGGCGGCGCCCAGCACCAGCGGATTGAGCACGCCGTCCGGCGCTGGTACGACCATGACGACTTCCGGCACTGCGGCGACCTTGGCCGGGATGGCGTTCATCAGCACCGACGAGGGATAAGCCGCCTTGCCGCCGGGGACGTACAACCCTACGCGGTCGAGCGGTGTCACCTGCTGGCCGAGCAACGTCCCGTCGGGCTCGGTATAGCTCCAGGATTCGGTTTTCTGGCGCTCGTGATAGGCGCGGATACGCTCGGCGGCGTTGGCCAGCGCGTCGTATTGTTCCTTGGTCAGCGCGCGTGCCGCCTCGCGCAGGCGCGCGCGCGGGATTTCCAGCTCGGCGACGCTGGACGCCTCGCGGCGGTCGAACCGGCGGGTGTAATCGAGCACCGCTGCGTCACCGCGTGTGCGCACGTCGTCAAGAATTGCACGTACGCGCGTTTCGATCTGCGGATCGGGGGTCTGGGACCGCGCGAGCAACTGCGCAAACACGGCCTCGAAGCCGGGTTCGGTTGTTTTCAGTATGCGCAGGCTGATGCTCATATTTATTAACGCTCAGCGAAAAAATGACAAAACGAATTGACAGGATTAACAGGATTTACAGGATTAAACCCAAGGGCAACAAGATCAAGGCCAACAAGCTTTTCGATTTAATCCTGTTAATCCTGTAAATCCTGTCCATTTTTCTTTATCCCACCGCCTGCGCGAGGCGGTCCACGAGCGCCTTCAGGCGCGTGCGTTTCATTTTCAGGGACGCCTTGTTGGCCACCAGCCAGGCGCTGATGTCGGCGATGCGCTCGACCTCCACCAGGCCGTTGGCCTTGAGGGTGTTGCCGGTGTCCACCAGGTCCACGATGCGGTCGGACAGCCCCACGAGCGGCGCCAGCTCCATCGAGCCGTAGAGCTTGATGATGTCGGTCTGGATGCCCTTGGCGGCGAAGTGGCGCTGCGTGGTCTTGACGTACTTGGTCGCGATGCGCAGCCGCGTCCAGGCGCGCGGGTCGTCGCGCGAGGCCAGGCTCGCGGGCTCGGCCACCATCAGGCGGCAGCGCGCGATTTTGAGGTCCATGAGCTCGTACAGCCCGTCGGCCTCGTTTTCCATGAGCACGTCCCGGCCGGCGATGCCGAGGTCGGCGGCGCCGAAGCGCACGTAGGTCGGCACATCGGCGGCGCGGATGATGACGAGCTTCAGGTCCGGCGCGTTAGTGTCGAGGATGAGTTTGCGGCTCTTGAGCGGGTTCTCAACCGGCTCGACGCCGGCGCGCTTGAGCAGCGGCAGGCTTTCTTCGAGGATACGCCCCTTGGAAAGCGCCAGGCGGATGACGGTATTCATGCTCAGGCCACCCCGGATTCGGCCTGGCGCGCCGCCAGCGACTTGGTGCCGGGCACGCGCCGGATGCGCGCGCCGAGCTGCGCGAGTTTTTCCTCGATGCACTCGTAACCGCGGTCGATGTGATAGATGCGGTCGACGATGGTCTCGTTCTCCGCCACCAGTCCGGCGAGCGCCAGGCTCGCCGAGGCGCGCAGGTCAGTCGCCATCACCGGTGCGCCCTGAAGCGTTTTCACGCCGCGCACGATAGCGGTGTTGCCCTCCATCTCGATGTCCGCGCCCATGCGCTGGAGCTCGAAGACGTGCATAAAGCGGTTTTCGAAGATGGTCTCGGTCACGGTTGCGGTGCCCTCGGCGATGGCGTTGAGCGCCACGAACTGCGCCTGCATGTCGGTCGGGAACGCCGGATACGGCGCGGTGTGAACGCTCACCGCGCGCGGTCGCCGACCCTGCATATCGATACGGATGAACGAAGGCCCGGTCTCGATGCGGGCACCGGTCTCGGCGAGCTTCTCGAGCACCGATGTGAGCAGATCCGGGCGCGTGTTGCGCAGGCGCACATCGCCGCTGGTCATGGCGCCGGCGACCAGATAGGTTCCGGTTTCGATACGGTCCGGAATAATTTCGTGGGTCGCCCCGTGCAAGCGCTCGACGCCTTCGACGGTGATCTCATCGGTACCGGCGCCGCTGATGCGCGCGCCCATGCCGATGAGGCAGTTGGCAAGATCCACCACCTCGGGCTCGCGGGCGGCGTTCTCGATGACCGTCACGCCCTCGGCCAGAGTCGCCGCCATCATGATGTTCTCGGTGCCGGTGACCGACACCATATCCATGAAGATGCGCGCGCCCTTCAGGCGACTGGCGCGTGCGCTGATGTAGCCGCCATCCAGATTGATTTCCGCGCCCATCGCCTGCAAGCCCTTGACGTGCAGGTTCACCGGCCGCGAACCGATGGCGCAGCCGCCGGGCAGCGACACCTGCGCCTCGCCGAAGCGCGCCAGCAGCGGACCCAGCACCAGGATCGAGGCGCGCATGGTTTTCACCAGCTCGTACGGCGCGCACACCGAGGTTACGGCGCCAGCATTTGCCTCGATCACCATCTTGTCGTTCACCACCAGGCGCACGCCGATGCGCCCAAGCAGCTCCATGGTGGTGGTGATGTCCTGCAGGTGCGGCACGTTGCTGATGAGCAGCGGCTCGGCGGTGAGCAGCGAGGCCACGAGCACCGGCAGCGCCGCGTTCTTCGCGCCGGAAATGCGGATTTCGCCCTTGAGCGGCGTACCGCCAGTGACGATTAGTTTGTCCATGATGAAACCGAGATAAGGATAAAAAAATAAATTAGACAGGATTCACAGGATTAGAAAAAAGCCGGACGGGGCCCCGCTTTAATCCTGTAAATCCTGTTAATCCTGTCCATTTCTTGTCGTTATAGTACCCAAAAACAAAGGGCCGCCCTAGGGCGGCCCTGCGCGTCCGGAAGACAGCGGGTCCGGGGTCGATTAGTGGGCCTGGGCCAGCAGCTTCTGCAGCTCGCCCTTCTGGTGCAGCTCGGTCACGATGTCGCAGCCGCCGATGAGCTCGCCATTGATGTAGAGCTGCGGGAACGTCGGCCAGTGGGAGAAGTCCTTCAGCCCCTGGCGCAGTTCCGGGTCCGAGAGCACGTCGTAGGAGCCGAATTTGGCGCCATTGGCGGCCAGCAGCTGCACCACCTTGGCCGAAAAACCGCACTGCGGGGCCTGGGGGTTGCCCTTCATGTAGAGCACGATTTTGTCCTTGCCGAGTTGCTCGCGGATCTTGTCCTGTACGTTCATGATTGCGACCTCTTAATTCAGTTTGCGGAATATCGCCGGCTACTCGCCGGGGGCCAGCGCCTTGATCGACAGGGCGTGAATCTCGTTGCCCATTTTCGTCCCCAGGGTGCGGTACACCATCTGGTGGCGCTGCAACATGTTCTTGCCGGCGAAACCCTCGGACACGACCACGGCCTCGAAGTGATGGCCGTCGCCGACGACCTCGACCT
>CAKKQL010000030.1 GCA_919902095.1 Acidiferrobacterales bacterium | reverse complement strand
CGCGCCGGCCTCAAGTGGCGCCCGGACATCGTGCACTGTCACGACTGGCAGAGCGGTCTCGTGCCGGCGCTGCTGGCGCCGGAAAAATCGCGGCCGGCTACGGTCTTCACCATCCATAATCTCTCGTACCCGGGGCTGTTCGCCTACGAGCATTTCCTGGCGCTCGGCTTGCCGCCGGCGCTCTGGTCCTACGAGGCGCTCGAGTTCCACGGCCAGCTCTCCTTCATCAAGGGCGGTCTCGCGTTTGCCGACCGCTTGACCACCGTGAGCCCCACCTACGCGCGCGAGATTCAGACCCAACCGGTCGGCTGCGGCCTCGACGGCCTGCTGCGCCACCGCGCCGCGGCACTCAGCGGTATCCTCAATGGCATTGATATAAAGGAGTGGGATCCGGCGCACGATCCGCACTTGGCGCGCCCCTATTCGGCGCGCCGCCTCGCGGCCAAGCACGCCAACAAGCTCGCGCTGCAGAAGGAATCCGGCCTGCCGGTGGATGCGGGCGTTCCGCTCATCGGCATGGTCGGGCGGCTGGTGGAGCAGAAAGGCATCGACCTCGTGCTCGACGCCCTGCCGCGACTGGCGCGCCTGCGGCTGCAGCTGGTCATTCTCGGCAGCGGCGAGACGCGCTACGAGCAGGCGCTGCGCGCCGCGGCCGCGCGCCACGCCGGCTGGCTGGCGGTGCGCCTCGGCTATGACGAAGCCGGCGCGCACCGCATCCAGGGCGGCGCCGACATGTTTCTCATGCCGTCGCGCTTCGAACCCTGCGGGCTGAGCCAGCTTCATAGCCTGCGCTACGGCACGGTGCCGATCGTACGGCGCGTCGGCGGACTGGCCGATACGGTCGTCGAGGCGACGGAAAAAACCATCGGCAACGACACCGCCACCGGCATCGTGTTCGACGGCGCGCGTCCGGAGGACCTCGTGCGCGCGCTGAAACGGGCGCTGGCGCTGTACCGCGAAGCGCCGCGCTGGAAGCGACTCGTGCTTGCCGGCATGCGCCAGGACTTCAGCTGGCGCCACAGCGCCGCGGAGTATCTCAAACTCTACGAGCAATGCCTGGCGGCGGGCGCCCGCCGCCGTACAAAAATCCGCTAGTTGGCGGCAATTCTCACGGTGGATTTATTGTTGCGGGCCCGCAGCAGCGTCCAGTATCCCAAGCCATTCACGGGCAGGCGCTCCTCCACGTCCAATCCGGTTTCGCGGATGAATTCATCCAACGGAAAATCCGGGCGGAATCCCATTTTCCGCGAAAATGGCGCCAGCAGCCGCTCGATGCCACGCACCAGCGGATGGGCGTGCAGGAAGTGGTTCACGATGAACAGCGCCCCCTCCGGCCGGCACACGCGGCGCATCTCGTCGATCAGGCGCGCAGGGCGCGGCACCACGGAGGCGACGTACATCGCCACCGCCTTGTCGAAGCTGTTGTCCGGGAAATCCATGCGCTCGGCGTCCAGGCAACGCAGTGCCACGACGTGGTCGAGGTTACTGCCCCGGCGGCGTGCGTCCGCGCGCGCCAGCATCTCGCGCGAAATGTCGATGCCCGTCACGCGCACGTCGCGCGGATAGAGCGGCAGCGACAATCCGGTGCCGACGCCGACCTCGAGAATGCCTCGCCCGGGAGGCAGTGCATGCGCTCGACGACCGCCCGCCGCCCCGGCTGCAGCACGGCACCGAAATAAAGATCGTAGTGCGGTGCGTAACGCCGGTAGGCTTTTTGAATTTCCTCCAGGTCCATCCGCTGACCCTCCTCGTGCGTCGCCGGATAAGACAGCGGGCGACAAACAGCCCGCTCCGCCGGCGGTACTCAGGCGTAACGCGGCGATTCGCGGTAATGCGGGTCGGTCCAGCAGCGCGGCAGCCGCTCGCCCGAGGGAAAAACCAGATCGTCCTTGCGGAACGGCGCCGGCTCCTGCAGCTCCTCGCCGGCGTGAAACCGCCCGCTGATCTCGGCGGCAAACGGATCGAACAGTTTGCCCATGTCCAGGACTTCAACCAGATCGCCCGTCGGTTCGTGTTTCAGGTACATGTATACCCCGTTCTTGTTTTAAAGGCGGCGTCGGCCGCGTCAATGCTCACGTGCAAATTCACCTATCTGCCGGATTTTCATATCCCTTTCTCTTCTTTTCAAAGATAGTCGCATTCCGCTTTGTCCTCAAATGCAGAATGTCGTGGGCGCGCCGCCCATGCTTTGACCGGGGTCAATATCCGCGCCGGACCGCGGAAATCCTTTACAACACCCGGCCTGCACGCAGCGGCGTTATACTGGCGCATACCACTGACACCGGACGCTCGTCCGAAGAGAGCACAAGATGGCCAAAACCCTGGAAGAACTGCGCGCCCTGGCCCGTTCCCTGGGCCTGAAAGCTTATTCCAAACTAAACAAGGCTGAGTTGCTGCGTCTGCTGGCAAAACAAAAGTCGCCGCGTAAAAAAACCGCGAAGACCGGACAGCGCGCGCGCAAACCGGCAACGCCGAAAGCGGCCGCAAAAAAACAGTTGCTGAAAAAGCCGCCGGCCACACGGCCACGGCCTGCCGCGCCCTCCCATCCGGAACCCGCTGCACATTTTCGGCCGCAGGCCGCACCGGTCACCACCGACGAAGAGCGCGTCGAGACCGCGAAATACGCGCTCGTGCCGCCGGGCGCGGCATTGTCGGCACGCCGGCTTGCGGACCTGCAGGAAGACATTGACCAGTTGCCGGCGCCGCGTCAGCCGCAGCTCACCCTGCTGCCGCAGAAGCCCGGCGTACTGCACGCCTACTGGGCGCTCGCGCCCGAACCGGCAGCGCGTCTCGCGCAATTGCGCCTCCGGCTGTGCCGCCTCGCGGACGATGCGCTGGAAGTGATCGAGGAAATAACGCTGCCCGCCGCCCGCGGCCTGTGGTATTTCCACGTGCCCGAGGACGCCGAGCCCGGCGCCTACTGCGTGCATCTCGGCCATTACGACGCGGCCGGCCATTTTGTCAGTGCCATCGAGCGCGCCATCGCCCGTATCCCGACGCTCTACGCCTCCGGCGAAAAAGACCGGCGCTGGGGGGTGAGCGAGGCGCAGTTCCGCGCCATGTACCTGCGTGCCGGTGGCGTGGTGCGCGGCCGGCGCCTCGGCTGGCCGGGCGGCATCAGCAGCCAAAGATAACCAACGCCCCCTAACAAAAATGAAAATCAGCCACAGAGATCACAGAGAACACAGAGATAAGAAATCCGGATTTTTCTCTGAGACCTCTGTGTACTCTGTGGCGAATATCTTCTTGTTATAAGAATCTTCCGCCACTCCCGTGAACCCCAAAGGTTACTTCGCGCTCGTCCTGCACGCGCACCTGCCGTTCGTGCG
>CAKKQL010000029.1 GCA_919902095.1 Acidiferrobacterales bacterium | reverse complement strand
CTATGCCGCGCATCCTGCTCGTCAAGACCTCCTCGCTCGGCGACGTGATCCACAACCTGCCGGTGGTGAGCGACATCGCGCTCCGGGTTCCCGGCACGGTCATCGACTGGGTGGTGGAGGAGACGTTCGCCGATATTCCAGCACTGCACCCCGGCGTCGCCGACGTGATTACGGTCGCCACGCGCCGCTGGCGCGCGGCGCTCTGGCGCCCGGCGACCTGGCGCGAGATCGGTCGCTTCCGCCGCCGCGTGCAGGCACAGACCTACGATGTCGTGCTCGATACCCAGGGGCTGCTCAAGAGCGCGGTGATCGCGCGCCTGGCGCGCGGCATCGCCTGCGGGCAGGACCGGCAAAGCGCGCGCGAGCCGCTGGCCGCGCGCCTCTACGACCGCGCCTATCCGCTGGCGCGCGGCCGGCACGCGGTGGCGCGCAACCGCGAGCTCGCCGCGCTCGCGCTCGGCTATGCCGTGCCGGCCACGCCGCCCGATTACGGCCTGCGACTGCCGTCCGCACCGCTGCCGGTGGAGCTCCCGCCCAACCCCGTGATCTGCCTGCACGGCAGCAGCCGCGCCAGCAAGCTCTGGCCGACGGCCAACTGGATCGCGCTCGCACACACGCTCGCGCGCCAGGGGTTGACGCCGCTGCTGCCGTGGGGCAGCGAGGCCGAGCGCGCTCGCGCCGAGGCCATCGCCGCCGGCTGTCCGCGCGCGCGCGTATTGCCGTGGCTGTCGCTGCGCCGGCTCGCGCTCGTCTTCGGCCAGGCGCGCGCGGTGGTCGGCGTGGACACCGGGCTGGTGCATCTCGCCGCGGCGCTCGGGCGGCCGGTGGTCGCGCTCTACACCGACAGCGCGCCGGAACTCACCGGCGTGCTCGCGCCCGACGCCGCGCGCGTCGTCAACCTGGGCGGCGCCGGCCAGATGCCGGCGGTGGACGACGTGCTCGCCGCGCTGACGCAACTCGCCGCGATATGACGCGCGCGCTCTACACCTGGCTGCTGCGGCTCGCGTTTCCCTATGTCTGCCTGCGCCTGTTCGTGCGCGGGTTCGGCAACCACGCCTACTGGTGCCGGCTGCCCGAGCGCTTCGGTTACATCCCGCGGCTTGAGGCCGCGCACGTCATCTGGGTGCACGCGGTGTCGGTCGGCGAGGTGCGCGCGGCGGCGCCGCTGGTGTGCGCGCTGCTCGAGCGCTATCCCGGACACCGGCTGGTCGTGACGGCGATGACGCCGACCGGCTCGGCGACGGTCACGCAGCTGTTCGGCGATCGGGTGGCGCATTGCTACGCGCCGTACGATTATCCCGCCGTCGTCCGCCGCTTCCTCGCGCGCGCGCATCCGGCGCTCACGCTGATCCTGGAAAAGGAGCTGTGGCCGAATCTGATTCACGCCTGCCGCGCGCGCGGCATCCCGGTGTGCGTCGCGAACGCGCAGCTCGGCGCGCATTCGCTGCGCGGCTGGCAGCGCGCGCCGCGGCTGGCGCGCGCGACCTTCGGCGCCGTAAACGCCTACGCCGCGCAGAGCCAGGCTGACGCGCAGCGCCTGATCGCCGCCGGCGCGCGACCCGAGACCGTGCACGTCGTCGGCTCGATCAAGTTCGATCTGGCGCTGCCGCCGGAGTTGCCGGCGCAGGCCGCGGCGCTGCGCCGCGACTGGGGCGCCGGCCGGCCGGTGTGGCTCGCGGCCAGCACCCACGAGGGCGAGGAGACGGAAGTGCTGCGCGCCCACGCCGTACTGAAGGCGCGTTTTCCCGGCCTGCTGCTGGTGCTGGCGCCACGGCATCCGGAACGTTTCGATACTGTAGTGCGTCTGTGCGAACGCGCCGGACTTCGGGTGGCGCGCCGCAGCGATGTGCAGGAAGCACAAATGCCGCAAGCGGCCATCCGGCTCACGCAACTTCCGCCGGCGGTGGACGTACTGGTGGGCGACACCATGGGCGAGCTACAGATTTTTTACAGCGCGTGCGACGTCAGCTTCATCGGTGGCAGCCTGGTGCCGGCCGGCGGACACAATTTTCTCGAAGCCGCGGCGGTGGGCAAGCCGTTCGTGTTTGGGCCGGACATGAGCAATATCGAAGAGATCGCGCGTTTGGCCGTTGCCCGCGGCGCGGGCGTGCAGATTGCGCGCGGTGAGCAGTTAGCGGAAGCAATCGGCAATTTTCTGGCCGACGCCGGCCGCCGGGCGGGTGCCGGCGAAGCAGGCCGGCGAATGGTGGAGGAGAACCGCGGCGCGCTCGTGCGCACGCTGCAGCTGATCGAGGCCGCGCTCAGCGCAGCCAGCCGTTGACCTGCGCGAGATCGGTCTCGGCGAGCGTGCCGGCGGCCTGTTTCAGTTTCAGCAGGTTGAGCAGGTAGGTGTAGCGTGCCTGCGCGTAGTCGCGCTTGGTGCGGTACAGGTCGCGCGAGGCGTCGAGCACGTCGATGCTGGTGTTGATGCCGGCCTCGAAACCCTCGGTCTTGGCTTCGAGCGCCGATTCGCCGGCGATCACGGCCTGCCTCAGTGCCTGCACGCGCGCCGCGCCGCTGGCGACGCCGAGATAGGCCGCGCGCGCCGCGCGCTCGGTGGCGCGCCGGATCGCCTCGTGATCCTCCTGTGCCGCGCGCAGCCGGTGCGCCGCCTCGGTGGTGCGCGCGCTCACCAGCCCGCCCTGGAGCAGCGGCACCGTGAGTTGCAAGCCGAACACGCGGTTGTCGGTGCGGATGCCGGGGCCGCTGATGGAGGCGTCGGCGTCGCTGCGCGTGTGCGTGCCGACGATGTCGAGCGATGGATAGTGGCCGGACTGCAGGCGCCGGACTTCCTCGCGCGCACTCTCCTGTGCCTCGCGCTTGGCGAGCAGGCCGTAGTTCTGGCCGAGCGCGAGGTCCACCCACTTGTTGATGTCCGCCGGCTCGGGCGTGACCAGCGGCAGGTCTTCGCCGAGCGCGGCCAGCGTCTCGATGCGCCGGCCGGCGATCTCGCGCAGCGCCTCGCGCTTGTCGTCGAGCTGGTTGGCGGCCTCGATCTCCTGGGCGGCGGCGGACTCGTGGCGCGCACGCGCGTCGTGCACATCGGTGATGGTGGCGAGTCCGACCTCCAATCGTCCCTCGGCGAGTTCCAGTTGGCGCGCGTAGGCCGTCTTTTCGGCGCGCGCGAACTCGAGCGTGTCCTGCGCGATCAGCGCGTTGAAGTAGGCCTCGGCGGTGCGTAGCATCAGGTCCTGCTGCGCGGCGCTGTACTCGGCCTCCACGCGGCGCACGCCGGCGTGCGCCTGGCGCAGGCCGGCGAACGAGGCGCTGTTGAATACCGGCTGCGTAAGGCTGAGGGTGTAGGTGGTGCTGTCGTAGTCGGCCGCGCCGGCCGGGCGGCCGCTGACGGCGCCGTCGGTGACGGTTTCGTCCTTGTTGCGGTCCTTGCGCGCCGTGGCGTTGACCGTCGGCAGCAGCAGCGCGCGCGCCTGCGGCAGTTTCTGCAGCCCGCCCTGGTAGCTGGCCTCGGCGCCGCGGAAGCGCGGGTCGCTCGCGCGCGCGGCCGCGTAGACCGCCAGCAGATTCTCGGCCGCTGTTCCCGACGCGGCTCTACCTCCTCCATCCCTGGAGTCGTCGGCCGTGGCCGCCGCCGGCAGCAGCATCAGCAGCAGGCCGGCGAACACGCCGGCACGCCGCCGGCGATCAGTATTTGGCCATCGTGGGTTCGACGTCGCGCGCCCAGGCGTCGATGCCGCCGGCGAGGTTGTAGAGCCGCTCGAAGCCGAGACGTTCGAGGAAGCTCGCGACATATTGGCTGCGGACACCATGGTGACACACTACCACGACGTCGGCGTCGCGCGGGAGGTCGTCGGTGTGGGCCGGAATCTCGCGCATGGGGATATGGCGCGCGCCGGGCAGGGCGCAGACCGCGACTTCCCAGGGTTCGCGCACGTCGAGGATGACCGGCGCCGTGCCGCGGGCGAGGCGCTCCTTGAGTTGCGCCGGGGTCAGTTGCTGGATCACCGCGTCTTCGCCGGCACGGGCGTCAAAACACGAACGCCGCCGGCGTTTCGGCGTTGAGCAGCGACGGCAGGTCGGTTTCGAGCAGTGTGGTTTCGTGGAAGCCGCCGTGGTCGAGGCGACGGACGAGTTTCACCGCCATCGCCGGCGCGGCGCCGACGATGGCGATCATCCGCCCGTTCGCGGCGAGCGCCTGCGGGAAGCGCTCCGGCAGGATGGGCAGCGAGCCGGTGACGAGGATGACGTCGTACGGCGCGCTGCGGTTCCAGCCGCGCGCGCCGTCGCCGATCTCGAGCGTGACATTCTTGATGCCGTGGGCGTCGAGCTTGTGCGCGGCGTCGCTGGAGAGATCCGGAAATATCTCAACGCTGAAGACGTGGTTGCCGAGCGCCGCCAGCAGTGCGGTCATGTAACCACTGCCGGTGCCGACTTCGAGAATCTTGTCCTTGGGATTGATCTCGAGCGCCTGCAGCAATCGCGCCTCGAGCTTGGGGTGCATCATCACCTGGCCGTGGCCGAGCGGGATCGCCATGTCCACGAACGCGAGGTTACGGTATTGCGCCGGCACGTACTCCTCGCGTGGCGCGCGCGCCACCAGTTCCAGCACGCGCGCGTCGGTCACGTCCCAGGTGCGGACCTGGGACTCCACCATGTTAAGGCGCGCGAGTTCGAGGTTGAATGCGGTCATAGGCCTGCGGGCATCAGGGTCAAGGGCCGATTAGGGTATGCAGCGGGCGCCCATCGCGCAAGCCAAGCACCACCTATGGGGGCATACGACTCCATGGATGGAGGAGGTAGGGCAACGCCGGGAGCAGTTGCCGGACCGGTTTTGTTGCAATCCCGGGGCGATTGTTTTAGTTTGGACCGCAGAGCTAGG
>CAKKQL010000028.1:3718-5371 GCA_919902095.1 Acidiferrobacterales bacterium | reverse complement strand
CCGCGAGCCTCGCCTTCGCCAACCGATCGGATGTGAAAAAGATTTCACAGCAGGGGCCGGCAACGCCGGACCATGTGATTCGTACCAAGCGCGTACCAATGATCGGACGCGATGTGGCATCGTATATTTCTGATTACAAAGCTTATTTCGAGAAAACCGCAAAGACCGCGCGCGAGCCCAAGACCATGCTTGACCCTGCTCCGCGCGTGATTCTCGATGCGGAACTTGGAGTCTGCACCGTCGGGCGCAATGCCAAGGACGCCGCCATCGTATTCGATATCTACGAACACACTATGGAAATCATCCAGCGCGCCGAATTGCTCGGCGGTTGGAAGGCGTTGCCGGCCAAGGACATCTTCGACGTCGAGTACTGGGACCTGGAGCAGGCGAAGCTCAAGGGCGGCGGCAAGCCGCCGGCGTTCGCCGGCGAAGTCGCGCTTGTGACCGGCGCGGCTTCCGGTATCGGCAAGGCCTGTGTCGAGTCGTTGCTGAATCGCGGCGCGGCGGTAGTCGGCCTCGACATCCAGCCGATGATCGAAACGTTGTTCAACCGCAAGGATTACCTCGGCCTGCGCTGCGATGTGACCGACGAATTCCAGATTCAGCAGGCGCTGGAACGCGCCGTGCGCGCCTTCGGCGGATTGGACATGCTGGTGCTCAACGCCGGCATCTTCCCGGCCGGCTGCCGCATTGATGCCCTGTCCACGCACGAGTGGAACAAGGTCATGCATATCAACCTCGATTCCAACCTCGTGTTCATGCGTGAGGCGCATCCGCTGCTCAAGCTCGCACCCAAGGGCGGGCGCGTGGTCATTATCGGTTCAAAGAACGTCCCGGCGCCGGGTCCCGGGGCGGCGGCCTACTCGGCCTCCAAGGCGGCGTTGAACCAGCTGGCGCGCGTGGCGGCGCTGGAATGGGGCGGCGACCATATCCGCATCAATTCGCTCCATCCCAACGCCGTGTTCGACACCGGCATCTGGACCGAGGAAGTCTTGGCCGCGCGCGCGAAGCACTACGGCTTGACGGTGGAGCAGTACAAGAAGAACAACGTGCTTAAGACCGAAGTTACGAGCCGCGACGTCGCCGAGCTGACGGCCGAGATGTGTGGCCCGCTGTTCGCCAAGACTACCGCCGCGCAGGTGCCGGTGGACGGCGGGAATGAAAGAGTTATCTGAAAAGCAAATTCACAGGATTAACACAGTGAGACAGTGCAGGCAGGATTTTTCAGGATTCATTTAATTCATAGGGTTTATCCATGAAACTTTACGGTTCGCTTACTTCGCCCTATGTACGCAAGTGCCGCATCCTTATTCGGGAGAAGGCGCTGGCGTGCGAGTTCGTCCAGGCCGACGCCTGGGCGGCGGACAGTCCGGTGCCGCGGCTCAATCCGCTTGGCAAGGTGCCGGTGCTCGAACGCGCTGACGGCGCCGCACTCTACGATTCGCCGGTCATTCTGGAGTATCTCGATTCGCTCAAGGCGCCGGCGCTGACCGCGCCCGCGGGCGAGGACCGCTGGACCATGCTGCGGCTCGATGCGCTCGCCGACGGCATCCTCGATGCCACCGTCACGCGCCTGCTCGAATCGCGCCGCCCGCTGCCGCAGCAGTCGCCGGAGAACATCAAGCGCCAGGAGGAGAAGATCGCGCGCGCGTT
>CAKKQL010000028.1:0-3618 GCA_919902095.1 Acidiferrobacterales bacterium | reverse complement strand
ATCGGCGCCGAAACCTTCACCAATGCGCTGGAACATCTGGGGGAGCGCCTGAAGATTTCCGAAGGCGTGACCGGCTCGATCTTCGCCGCCGTCGGTACCGCGCTGCCCGAGACCATGGTGCCGGTGGTGGCCATTCTCTCGACCGCCGGCACCCAGCAGGTGCGCGAGGAGGTCGGCGTGGGCGCCATCCTTGGCGCGCCGCTCATGCTCTCGACGCTGTCGCTGTTCCTGATGGCGGTGTTCGCCGCCCAGCGCCGCGGCTGGGGCGATGCGCTCCACCCCGAGCGCAGCGGCCTGCAACGCGACCTCTCGTGGTTCCTTGGCGCCTTCGTGCTTGGCACCGTGGCGATCTTCGTCCCGCACGAGCTGGCACCGGTGCGCGGTCTGATCGGCATAACGCTGGTGGTGATGTACTTCGTCTATCTCATGCTCACCATCCGCGCCTCGTCGAGGCTCGTCGCCGACGGCCACGGCACCGCGGCCGGCGAGCCGCTGTTCCTGGTGCGCGTGCTGGGCCGCTTCGGCGTGCGCGAGCACCTGCCCGCGATACTGGCGCAGCTCGGCCTCGGACTCACGCTGATCGTGCTCGGCGCGCACGGCTTCGTGCACGGCGTCGAAAGCCTGTCGGCCGCGCTCGGCATCTCGGCGCTGGTGCTGGCGCTGCTCATCGTGCCGGTGGCGACCGAGCTGCCGGAGAAAGTGAATTCGATCCTGTGGATTCGCAAGCGCAAGGACACGCTTGCCTTCGGCAACATCACCGGCGCCATGGTGTTCCAGGGCACGCTGCTGCCGGCGCTCGGCATCCTGCTGACGCCGTGGGAATTCCGCGAGGAGGTGTTCGCCGGCCTGGTGATCACGCTCGTCGCCAGCTGCTACCTGCTGCTCATGCTGCGCCGCGGCACGCTCCGGCCGGCGCATCTGGTGTTCAACGGCCTGTGCTACGGCGCCTACCTGGTGGTCGTCCTCGCTTAGCCCCTCCCTCGTTGGGCTTATGCGCCCATACGTCGAATGAATTTCAACGGATTCTGGGCCTCCGTCATAGTGCCGTCCACCGCTGCGGCGGCAATACAACAATCACCCGATGTGAGGAGGATGTTTTAATGAGCAACAACGCTTCAACCGCCACTGCCACAAACGACAAGGACGGCCGCCTGATGGGCTTCCTGTCCATCGCCGCGAGCCCGGGCGCCGTGCTGATCAGCCCGGCGGTCTTCAGTCTGCTGGGTTTTTTCCTGGCGCTCATCGGGCTCACCATTGCCGCGCCCAAGCAGCGCATGCTCTCGATCGCCGGTATCGCCCTGGCCATGGCCGGCGGCGGCATCGGTTACTTTTTCCACACCACCCTCGTCTGACGCCGCGCCGTTTTACGGCACCGCAGGCCCGCCCTCCGGCGGGCCTGTTTTTTGGTGCCCACGCTGCAACTTGCCGGCGTGACCGACGCCGGCCCGTGCCCCGATTTTCCCCGTAACCACGCTGCGCCCGGCAGCCTCGGACCCGCCGCCGGCCAGCCCTGCTACGGAAAGGGTTGCCGCTGCTAGAATGCCGGCTCTGACCGGGGATTTTTGGTTTACGCGGGCTCTTCCATGAAAACTATTTTTCTGCTGACGCTCTCCAACGTCTTCATGACCTTTGCTTGGTACGCGCACCTGAAAGACCTGCGCGACAAGCCGTGGATTATCGCGGCGCTGGCGAGCTGGGGCATCGCGCTCATCGAATACCTGTTCCAGGTTCCGGCCAACCGCCTCGGCTACGGCCAGTTCGATCTCGGCCAGCTCAAGATCATGCAGGAGATCATCGCGCTCGCGGTGTTCGTGCCGTTCGCGTTCCTCTACATGAAGGAGCCGCTGCGCCTGGATTTCGTATGGGCCGGGTTGTGTCTTGTGGGGGCTGCGTACTTTATGTTCCGGCAGCCGCTGACCGGCGGGGCCTGATGGCCAAGCCCATTGAAACCGGTCAACCCGACCGCTACGCGGTGATGGGCAATCCCGTCGCCCACAGCAAGTCGCCGGCCATCCACAAGCTGTTTGCCCACCAGTTCGGGCACAACATCGAATACACCGCCATTCAGGTGGACGCGGGCGGGTTCGCGCAGGCGGTGGAGCAGTTCCGCGCGCGCGGCGGCAAGGGACTCAACGTCACCGTGCCGTTCAAGCTCGACGCCTTCCGGCTCGCCGACCAGTTGAGCGACCGCGCGACGCTCGCCGAGGCGGTCAACACGCTCAAGTTCGAGGCCGACGGGGAAGTTTTTGGAGACAACACCGACGGCGCCGGGCTGGTGCACGACATCGAGATCAACCTCGGCGTGACCTTGCGCGACAAAAATATCCTCATCCTCGGCGCCGGCGGCGCGGTGCGCGGCGTGCTCGATCCAATCCTGCGGCACCGCCCGGCGAAAATCGTCATTGCCAACCGCACCGTGTCCAAGGCCAAGGACCTGGTGCGGGCGTTTTCCGCCCACGGCAAGGTCGAGGCCGTCAGCTTCGACGACCTCAAGGGCAGTCACTTCGACATCGTCCTCAACGGCACCTCGGCCTCGCTCCAGGGCGAGCTGCCGCCGCTGCCGGTGACGATCTACGCGCGCGCGGCGCTGGCCTACGACATGATGTACGGCGACCGTCCGACCCCGTTCATGGAGTGGTCCATGCTGCACGGCGCGGACCGGGTCGCGGACGGCCTCGGCATGCTGGTGGAGCAGGCGGCGGAGTCGTATTTCGTCTGGCGCGGCGTGCGCCCGGAGACCCGGCCGGTCATCGCCGCGCTGCGCAAGGGCGGCTGAATCCGCGGTTTCCGGCTTAACCCCGGCCGCCGGTGGGCGCGTTTATAGCTGCGGGAGCCGATCCGGTGGGGTCCGTGAAGCGTCGCGTTTACCCCCGCCCGGATTTGGCCTAAATTTAGCCGGGTATTCGCGGTGTCTGAGAACAAGAACTAAACCAAGTTTCGAACCAACGGGGGCGTTCGCATGAAATCCCGCATTTTGCGTTGTCTGGTTCCGGTGGCGATGTTGCTCGGTGCGGTGCCGGCGCAGGCCGAGGTCCACGCGCTGATTCTGACCATCAGCCAGTATCAGGGCGGCGTGCCGCCGCTCGCCGGCGTGCAGCAGGACGGCAAATCGGCCGCGGCCATGGCGCGCAAGATGGGCGTGCCGGAGAAGAACATCGTCCAGCTGCGCGACCAGCAGCTCACGCTCGCCGGTATGCGCCGCGCGTTCGACGATCTGGCCAACCGTCTGCAACCGAACGATCAGGTGTTCATCTACTACTCCGGCCACGGCAGCCGCACGCTGGTGCGCGAAGCCGGCGCCGAGCGCTGCGCCGAGTCGCTGGTGACGGTGGACGCCGATTTCCTCACCGATACCGAGTTCGAACAGCGGCTCAAGAAGCTGTCGCAGAAGGCCGACAAGGTCATCGCCTTCCTCGACGCCTGCCACTCCGGCGGCGTGACCACGCGCGCGGCGCCCGGCAAGACGCCGGCGTTTTCGCCCAAGTACTGGGCCAAGGGCGGGGTCGAGGCCTGCGCCAAGCCGGTGAATCGCCTGACGCGCGGGCTGAATGCGAACGCCAAGACCGCCGGCAGCGGCGCGCGGAACTTCGTTTACATCGCCGCCGCGCGCGACAACGA
>CAKKQL010000027.1 GCA_919902095.1 Acidiferrobacterales bacterium | reverse complement strand
GGGCGAGTCCGGCCAGGCTCCAGCCTGACAGCCACAGGCCGTGGATCAACACCACTACTTCGTTCTTGTCAGGGACGAGAGACAAGGCACGGGATGCGGGTAAACATTGGCCGATTTTATCTCGTACCCGGCAGCTTGTGCCTGATACTTATTAGTTATGGCGAGACGTCGAGCATCCGCTGAAGCGCGGTGCGCGCAAGCTCCGCTTCCTGCGCCGGCACCTTGATCTGGTTCACCACGCGCCCGGCGACCAGGTTCTCAAGCGTCCAGGCGAGGTGCTGCGGGTCGATGCGGAACATGGTTGAGCACATGCACACCGTCGGCGCCATGAACTGCGCGGTCTTGCCCTCATGCCGGAACTGCTCGTGCAGGCGGTTGACGAGGTTTAACTCGGTGCCGACCAGCCAGTGAGTGCCGGGCGCCGACTCCCTGATGGTCTTGATGATGAATTCGGTCGAGCCGACGTGGTCCGACTTCTGGCAGACTTCGAACGAGCACTCGGGATGCGAAACAACCTTGCCGGCGGGATGGCTCTTGCGGAAGGCGTCGATGTGCTCGGGGCGGAACATCTGGTGCACCGAGCAGAAGCCCTGCCACAGGATGACTTTCGCTTTCCGGATCTGCGCATCGGTGAGCCCGCCGCGCGGCTTATTGAAATCCCACAGCGTCATCGCTTCGGGCGGGATGCCCATGCGGTACGCCGTGTTGCGCCCGAGATGCTGGTCGGGGAAGAACAACACCTTCTCGCGTTGCCGAAACGACCATTCGAGCACGCGCCCGGTATTCGACGAGGTGCACACCAGGCCGCCGTGGCGGCCGCAGAAGGCCTTGAGGTCGGCGGACGAATTGATATAGGTCACCGGCGTGACGTGCTGGTCCGGATCGAGCACGGTCGCGAGTTCGCGCCAGGCGCGCTCGACCTTGGCGAGACTGGCCATGTCGGCCATGGAGCAGCCGGCGGCGAGGTCGGGCAGGATCGCCACCTGCTCCGGACGCGAGAGGATGTCGGCGACCTCGGCCATGAAGTGCACGCCGCAAAACACGATGTATTCGGCGTCGCTCGACGCCGCCAGGCGCGAGAGCTTGAGCGAATCGCCGGAAAAATCGGCGTGGCGGAATACCTCGTCGCGCTGGTAGTGATGCCCGAGAATGACCACGCGCTTGCCGAGCGCCGCCTTCGCCGCGCGGATACGCGCGTCGCATTCGTCGTCGGGGACGACGTCGTAGGCGTCGTAGGCCAGTGCAGTTGCCGCCATCGGTCTGTCTTTGCTCGCCTGCCAGTTCCAGAATCGCCTCGCGGTGACGCCACGAGGCTGCCTTCACCGCCGCGTCGTCGAAGGCAAATCAGCCATGCTCGACGTGCCCGGCGGGGTGGATAGTTAATGCCGTTTCCACCGGTAATTCAAGGGTAAATGCATGCCCGTTGATCTCGCGCACGCCGGGCGCGAAACGCAGGCACCACTGGGGAATGTCTCATAACGATACGTGCGGCGGTGATCCCGCAGTTGGCGTGCGTCTATATGGCCAGCCCGGTTTCTTCGCGCTGCTCGCGCATCGCCGCTGTGCGCGGCGCCGGCTCATCCCGGCACAGTCTGCCGGTGAGGGCGCGGCCACGACCGCACCGACTCGTGACAACCTATGCGCCGGCCCCCCCGCTGCCAGCGTCGGGGGTCTCCTTGGCCGGCAGCCGCACACGGATGTGCAACTCGCGCAGTTGCGCCTCGGCCACCGGGCTCGGGGCGTCGGTGAGCAGGCACGAGGCTTTCTGGGTCTTGGGGAAGGCGATGACGTCGCGGATCGAATCGGCGCCGGCGATGATGGCGCAGATGCGGTCGATGCCGAAGGCGATGCCGCCGTGCGGCGGCGCGCCGAGCTTGAGCGCTTCCAGCAGGAAGCCGAACTTGGCGTGCGCCTCCTCGGCCTCGATGCCGAGCGCCGCGAGCACGCGCTCCTGCAATTCGGCGCGATGGATGCGGATCGACCCGCCGCCGATCTCGGAACCGTTCAGCACCATGTCGTAGGCACGCGCCTTCACGTTCGCCGGGTCCTTGTCCACCAGCGCTTCGTCTTGGGTCTTCGGCGCGGTGAACGGATGGTGCAGTGCCACCCAGCGCTTCGCTTCTGGAGAGTATTCGAACATCGGGAAGTCCACGACCCAGAGCGGCTTCCAGCCTTCCTGCGTGAGCTTGAGATCGGTGCCGAGCTTCAGGCGCAGCGCGCCCAGGGCATCGTTCACCACCTTGGCGCTGTCGGCGCCGAAAAAGACGAGATCGCCGTTCTGCGCGCCGGTGCGGGAAAGAATGCCGCTGACGGCTTCGTCCGGCAGGAACTTGAGGATCGGCGATTGCAGTCCGTCGCGGCCCTTCGAAACGTCGTTCACCTTAATGTAGGCGAGGCCCTTGGCGCCGTGCTGGCCGACGAAGACGGTGTACTCGTCGATCTGCGAGCGCGTGAGTTCTCCACCCTTGGGGAGGCGCAGCGCCGCCACGCGCCCGTTAGGGTTGTTCGCCGGGCCGGCGAACACCTTGAACTCGACGGCCTGCATGAGATCACCCACGTCCACGAGCTCGAGCGGGTTGCGCAGGTCGGGCTTGTCCGAGGCGTAGCGGCGCATGGCCTCGGCATAGGTCAGGCGCGGAAACGGCTTCGGCAGGTCCGCGTTCAGCACGGTCTTGAAGAGCGCGCGCAGCATTTCTTCCATCAGCCCCATCACGCCCTCCTCGTCGAGGAACGCGGTCTCGATGTCGAGCTGGGTGAACTCCGGCTGGCGGTCGGCGCGCAGGTCCTCGTCGCGGAAGCAGCGCGCGAACTGATAGTAGCGCTCGAAACCGGCCATCATCAGCAGCTGCTTGAAGAGCTGCGGCGACTGCGGCAGCGCGAAGAACTGTCCCGGGTGCGTGCGCGACGGCACGAGGTAGTCGCGCGCGCCCTCGGGGGTGGACTTGGTGAGCATCGGGGTTTCGATCTCGGTGAAGCCGTGTTCCTCGAGGTAGCCGCGCAGCGCGCGGGCGATGCGATGCCGCAGGCGCAGGTTGCGCTGCATGACGTCGCGCCGCAGATCGAGATAGCGGTACTTGAGCCGCACCGTCTCCGAGAGCTCGGCCTCGTCGAGCTGGAACGGCAGCGCCTGGGCGACGTTCAGGATTTCGAGCACGTCGACGGCGATCTCGACCTGGCCGGTGCGCAGATGCGGGTTCTCGGTGCCGGCCGGGCGGTGGCGCACCTTGCCGGTCACGCGCAGCACAAACTCGCTGCGCAGGCTTTCGGCCAGCGCGAACGCCGCCGGGTGTTGCGGATCAAACACCACCTGCACCAGGCCTTCGCAGTCGCGCAGGTCGACGAAGATCACCCCGCCGTGGTCGCGCCGGCGATGCACCCAGCCGCAAAGAGTAACCTGACTGCCGATCAGGGCCTCGTCGAGGGCCCCGCAATAATGACTGCGCATGAATGAATCCGGATAAGGTCTGATTGACGGGAACGGAGATATCAGGCGGCCGGTGTGGAGCCGGCCGCGGATGCCCCCGGCTTGCCCTTCGGCTGCACCACGCCGACCGACAGCAGCATCTTGAGGCCGTCATCCACCGACATGTCGAGTTCGATCACGTCCTGGCGCGGCACGATAAGAAAGAATCCCGAGGTCGGGTTGGGCGTGGTCGGCACAAACACGTTCAGCACCTCGCGCCCGATGCGGTCACGCACCTCGCCGGTGCCGATGCCGGTGAGAAAACCCATGGTCCAGGAGCCCGGATGCGGATACGGCACCAGCACCACCTTGCGGAACGACTTGCCGCCGCTCGAGAACAGCGACTCGGTGAGCTGCTTGACCGAGGAATAGATCGAGCGCACCACCGGGATGCGTGCCAGCAACCGCTCGCCGAGACGGATGAGCTGGCGCCCGAACAGGTTGGTCACCACCATGCCGGTCACCAGCACCACCACCACCGTCAGCACTATCCCGAGCCCCGGTATGCGGAACCCGAGGAGGTGCTGCGGCTGGATGCCCGCGGGCAACAGCAGCAGCGTCTGGTCCATGAGGTCGACCAGAAACTTGATGATGAGGATCGTAACCCCGACGGGCACCCACACCAGCAGGCCGGCAACGAGGTAGCGGCGCAAGGGAGTCCGGCCCTATTTCGCGCAGCCGCAGGGTCCGCCCCCGCAGCCGTGGGTCTTGGTGCCGGAACCGCTCTCCGGCGCGGTGGCCGGCTGCTTGCCGCTGTTCTTGAAATCCGTGGCGTACCAGCCGTTGCCCTTGAGCTGGAAGCCAGCCGCGGAGATGAGCTTCTTGAGCACGGGCCGGTTGCAGGACGGACAGTCCTTGAGCGCCTCGTCGCTGAGCTTCTGCATGACTTCGAGCGCGTGGCCACAGGCCTCGCACCGGTATTCGTAAATTGGCATAAGAACCTCCTGAACACGGTCGCCCCATTTGTATGGGGGGCGGGCAACGCAAAAACAACGGGAATTATAGCGGCAGGACGACCCCAGCGCATCAGCCGCCCGGACCGGTTTTACCCGTCTGCTCAGGCGCTTAACGCGGGTCGGCGTCTTTTCCGGGTCCGGGGTCGCATCACCTGCCGGAAGCGGCCCCGCTCCGATCCGAAGTCTGGGCCGACACGGCCTTGGGCTGTATTTAATCCGAAGCTCGGCGGCGACCGCGCTGGGCACGGTGCGTCGGATGACGCGGTCAACCGCATGCGCTCCCCGGCGGGGCGTGTCCGCGGTCGTCACCCGATGCACCGCCCGCCCGGTGGCGGGACCACGGCGAGTCGGCGCCACCGCCAGCGGCCGGTTGACGCCGGCGATTATTTCAAAAAGCAGCTTTTTTTCAGGCAAAAAAACTGCTAGCGTATGCACGCCTTACCCACCCAAATTCGCAGGAGCAATTAATGGCTGCTACCAACAAACCCGGGAAAAAACCCACCACCAAGTCGGAAATCTATGCGTTCATCGCCGAAAAGACCAACCTGAAGCGGAAGGACGTCGTCTCGGTGTTCGACACGCTGGCCGGCCTGATTGAACGGGACCTCAAGCGCGGTCCTGGCATCTTCAACATGATCGGCCTCATGAAGATCAAACTGGTGCACAAGCCGGCGATGCCGGCGCGCAAGGGCATCAACCCGTTCACCAAGGAAGAGGTCATCTTCAAGGCCAAGCCGGCGCGCAATGTCGTCAAGATTCAGCCGCTCAAGGCCCTGAAAGAAATGGTCTGACGGGTAATTGCAAGGATTTACCGGGCGTCAACCACAGTCGCCCGCAAACCTGCCGGTGTCCCCGGCAGGTTTTTTATTGTTCGTCGTCCTCTTCCTCGTCGTCTTCGTCGTCATCGGGACCGCCGGACCGGTTTTCGTCCTCTTCCTCTTCGTCATCGGCTGGCACCGGCTCGCCGGGCCAGCCGGCGGAGGACTTCAGGCGGCGCAGCTCCATTTCATACCAGCTGTCCGCATCGATCTCGCCGATGGCGCCGTCGTCGTAGCTGATTTCTATGGTGCCCTCGTCTTCGTCGACGGCCACCACCTTGAAGGCGAGCCCGTCCGGGTCCTCGTAAATCGCACCGATCTTCGGATCTTCTTCAATCGGCATGGTGTCTGACCTCCGCGACGTTCAGGATGCCCGGATGCGCGCGCCGCAACCCGGCCCAAGTACGGAAAAAGCATAGCCACCCCGGCCGTTCCTGCAAGCGGATTTTTCCCTTCCTTCACGCGCCGGCCGGCATTATTCTTGCGTGCAGGACACCCGATTCCCTGCCACGCTCAGGAGCACACCCATGGCCACAGACTGCCTGTTCTGCAAGATGGTATCCGGGGCCATCCAGCCGGCCACGGTCTATGAAGACACCGACGTGCTGGCCTTCCGGGACATCAACCCCCAGGCGCCGGTACACGTGCTGGTGGTCCCGAAACGGCACATCGCCACGCTCAACGACCTCAAGCCGGGCGATGCCGAACTGGTGGGAAAACTGCTGCTGGCGGCGGGAAAAGTGGCGCGCGAGCTGGGGGTGGCCGATAGCGGCTACCGCACGGTCCTGAACTGCAATGCCGATGCCGGCCAATCGGTGTGGCACGTCCACCTGCACCTGCTCGGCGGGCGGACAATGCACTGGCCTCCCGGTTGAATGCGGAATGGCGAATGTGGAGTGCGGAATAAAAGCCGTTTCTTAAGCCTTTATTATTAATAATTCCGCATTCCGAATTCCGCACTCCGCATTCAGAACGGGATGTCGTCGTCGAAATCGGTCGCGGCGGCGGCGCTTTTGGCACCGGCGCGGGCCGGCGCGGCGCCAGCGGCGTCGGACGGCTGGTCCTGGTTGAAGTTGTCAGCGGGCGCGCCCTGGCCGGAACGCGAACCCAGCATCTGCATCTCGCTGGCGACGATCTCGGTGGTGTAGCGGTCCTTGCCTTCCTTGTCCTGCCACTTGCGCGTCTGCAACCGGCCCTCGACATAAATCTGCGAACCTTTCTTCAGATATTCGCCCGCGATCTCCGCGAGCCGCCCGAAGAACACCACCCGGTGCCATTCGGTCTTCTCCTGCTTCTCGCCGCTGGTCTTGTCCTTCCAGGACTCGGTGGTCGCCAGCGTACAGTTGGCAACCGCTGAACCGTTCGGGGAGTAACGCACCTCGGGGTCTTTCCCGAGGTTACCGACAAGGATGACTTTGTTAACGCCGCGTGCCATGTGAATGATCTCCTGCTAAAGGTTAATCACGGAGTCCTGCGTACCCGATTAA
>CAKKQL010000026.1 GCA_919902095.1 Acidiferrobacterales bacterium | reverse complement strand
TACTGGTGGACCTTGGCAACTCGCGCCTGAAGTGGGCGCAAAGCGCTCCAAATATATGGAACATTGGTACGGCGGTACATGCCGGGCAACGTATGGAATCCGTGCTCGATGCCGCGTGGGGCAAGCTCACCCGACCAGAAAAAATTATAATGTCGAGCGTCGTCGCGGCGGACGCGCGCGACGCGCTACTGGCATGGTGCGCGCGCCACTGGTCGCTGGCGCCGGTCGTCATTCGGGCACAGGCAGAGCAGTTGGACGTGAAGCACTGTTACGCGCGGCCGGAAATGCTCGGCGCCGATCGTTGGGCGGCGCTGATCGCTGTGCGCGGTCTGACGAAAACCAATGCCTGTATTGTCGATTGTGGCACCGCCGTGACCGTGGATGCGCTCGCGGCGAATGGCGAATTTCGCGGCGGCGCGATTTTCCCCGGCCTGCAATTGCTGCGCGCGAGTTTGTTGCGTGGTACGGGCGGTATCCATGCGGCCGAGGGAGAATCCGATTCTGCATTCGGCTGCTCGACGCCTGACGCCGTGGCGGCAGGTACGTTGCAGGGGCTCATCGGCGCCGTGACACGGTTGCTCGAAGAACAAATGCGCGTACTGGGCGCCGGCACGCAGGTTTTTGTCACCGGCGGCGACGCACCGCTGTTGCTGCCGCACCTGAAGATTCCCGCGAAGGAAGTACCCGACCTCGTGCTCCGGGGTCTGGCCCGGATTGCCGATACGTTATGAATACGACAGCCAAAACAATATTTGCGCTTCTGGTTCTGGCCAATGTCGGCCTGGTGCTGTGGGCTACCGGTTTTCGGTCGGACGGCGATGTGCCCGAGGGGCCGCGTCCGGCGCTGCACCCGGACAAGATGCGTCTTGTCAGTGAGTCCGGTGTCCAACTGTCGGCGCGCAATACCGGGCCGGCTGTTGCCGGCAAGGCGGAAGCCGGCGGCTGCTACCGCATCGGGCCGTTCACGGAGTCAGCACAGGCGGACAAGGCGAGCGCCGTTCTCAAGGAAATCCCGCTTGCCTACGAGCGCCGCGCCGAGGAGCAGACGGTCGTGACCGGCTATCGCGTGTATCTGCCGCCGCTGCCCACGCGCGACGCGGCGGAAAAGAAGCGGCGCGAGCTGAGTCGCCTCGGCTTCAAGGACTCTTCGGTGATGCAGGAAGAGGGTATGGAGAACGCCATTTCGCTCGGTCTGTTCACGGTCGAGGCCAATGCCCAGAAGCACCTGCAAGCGCTGGCGGCGAAAAAAGTTGAGGCCCGGATGCAGACCTTCTCGCAGGCGCGCACGCTCCATTGGCTCTATCTCGGGACGGTCGAAAGCCTGGCCGGCGTGTTGCCGCGGCTGCGGGCGACCGACTGGGGTGGCGCCGAGATCAAGGTCGAGGAAGCGCCCTGTTCCGCTGCCGGAACCTGACCCCGGGCTGGCGCTGGTGCGTTCTTATATATAGATTTAACCGGACAACCGCCCGTATTTATAATTAACAAGATGGCTCTTACCTATATTCATGCGCGCCGCTGGTCGTTGTTCCTGCTGGCGGGGTTGCTGGCGGCCTGCCAATCGCCGCCACCGCCGCCGGACGACACTGTCCCGGTTGACGAGGCGAAGAAGCACAAGATCATCTACCGCGCCGCCGCCGGGCCCGGCACCTATGTTCCTCCGCCGCGGACGGTCGACGACATCCTCGCGGCGCTCAAGGCCTATCCGGATACCGCGCCGAACGCCGACGCAGCGGCTGCGCTGGTCCGGCAACCGCCGCCGGCGACGGACGATGCGCGCAAGCTCGCGGCGTTTTACTGGGAACGCGGGCGCGCGGCCCAGCGGCTGGGGCTTGTTCAGCAGCAGATTGCCGATCTGCGCAAAGCCGCCGAGTACGGGCAGGGCCTCTCGTCGAAGGACGTGGAAGGCGATCGCATCCTCGCCGAGCTTGCCGGCGCGGAAATCCAGGGCGGCAACCTGCTCACCGCGCTCGCGTTGCGCCGCCAGGCCATCGACGCGGCGGCACGCAGCAAAAGCCTGGGGCTGCAAATGGCCAACGCGGCGCTGCTGGCCGAGCTCTATTCCCGCCTGGGAGAGCGCAAGCTTGCGCAGGCCGCGCTCGACGAGGCGGAGACGCTGCTGGCTGCCCTGCAGCGCTCGCGCAATTGGGGCTGGTACCAACACAACTGGCCGACGTGGGTGAGCGAAGCGCGCGCGATCCTGCTCGAGGACGAAGGTAAATACCAGGAGGCGGAATCCCTGCGCCGGCGCGTGCTGACCGACCGCGAGGCTGACATCGAAATGAACAAGCAGCGGCTTGCGACCGCCGAGCTCATCGGTGTTCCCTCGCAGGAGTCGGTATTGATGCATCGTGGCCGGGCGGAAACTCTGCTCGCGCTGAATCTCGCCAAACAGGAACGGCTGGTCGAGGCCGAGGCGATCATCCGCAAGCAGCTTGACCGGACGCTGCGGGCGCGCGGGCGTTACCGGCCGGGCACCGGCAATTCCTTTTTGACGCTGTCCCGCGTCCTGTACGAGGAAGGGCGCTACCCCGAGGCCCGGCAACTGGCCGACATCGCTCTCGACATCTACGTCAAAACCGGCGTGCTGCCGGAATCGGCCTTCGTCGCCGCCGCGCGCCGTGCCCGGGCGGCGGCGCTCACCGCCGAGGCCCGCTGGGCCGATGCCGTTGCCGAGATGGAACGCATGCAGGCCGGCCTCGCACGCGACGCCGTGCTGCTCGCCAAGCTCGGGCGCGGCGACCTCAACTGGGCGCTGGCGCTGGCGCGCACCGGCCGGGCCGGCGAGGCGATCCCGATGCTTGAAGCCATGTTGGCCAATGCGCGCGAGCGTCTGGGCGCAGAACACTACGAAGTGGCGGAAATCCGCGGCTTTCTTGGCTTGGCGCAAGTGGCCGCCGGGCGCTTCGAGGAGGCGCTGCGCGCGTTACGCGAGGTGTTGCCGGCGCTCACGGCCGGCACCGATTCGACCGACGGCAAGCACCATTCGCCGGCGCGTGTGCGCCGGCTGGGGCTGGTCCTCGACGCCTATCTCAATCTGCTCACCGACGCGCGCGGCGCGGTCGTGGCCCGGTCCGGCGGTCTCGACTCGATCGCCGAGGCATTTCGCATCGCCGACCTCGCGCGCGGCCAGAGCGTGCAGCGCGCGCTGAGCTCGAGCGCGGCGCGCTCGGCGGCGACCGACCCCGCGTTGGCCGCTCTCGTCCGGCGCGAGCAGGACGCGTCGCGTCAGATCGGCGCGCTCTACGACCTGATCGCCAACCTGCTGTCGGCGCCGCCCTCGGAACAAAAGCCCGAGACCATCGCGCGACTGCGCCAGGACGCGACGCGGCTGGCGGAGGAGCGCAAGCGCCTGTTCGCCGAAATCGAGAAGCGCTTTCCGGACTACGCCAACCTCATCAACCCGAAGCCGCCGACGCTGGCGCAGGTGCGTTCCGCGCTGGCCGCGGGCGAGGTGCTGGTGTCGGTCTATGTCGGCAGCGAGCGCACGTTTGTCTGGGCCGCTCCCAAGGAGGGTGAGGTGGCGTTCACCGCCGCGCCGCTCGGCGAGCGCCAGATAAGCGACATGGTGGCGAAGTTGCGCAAGGCACTCGACCCGGGCACGGCCGCGCTCGGCGCCATGCCGGCGTTCGACCTTGCCATCGCCCATCAGCTTTACAGCCGCCTGCTCAAGCCGGTCGAGCACGCCTGGAAGAAAGGCGACAGCCTGCTGGTGGTGCCGCACCGGGCGTTGAGTGGCCTGCCGTTCGTGATACTGCCGACGGCGCCGGTCACGCTCAAGGCCGATGCGCGTTTGCTGTTCGAAAGTTACCGTGACGTACCGTGGCTCGCGCGTCAGGTGGCGGTGACGCAACTGCCGTCGGTGAACGCACTGGTGACGCTGCGCGCGCTGCCGCCGGGCGACACCCATCGGCGCGCGTTCGCCGGTTTCGGCGATCCGCTGTTCAACCGCGAGCAGCTCGCCGAGGCCAACGCCGAGCGGCAAAAGCCGCTGATGCTTGCGGCCAACACCACCACGCGCCGGTTGCCGCTGCGCAACCTCAAGGTCGAGCGCGTGAGCGCGCCGGCCACGGTCGAGGCGCCTCAAGGGCCCGCGGTCGCGAACTCAAGCCGCCTCGCGCAGGTGCCGCGCCTGCCGGACACGGCCGACGAGATCCGCGAGATCGCGCAGGTGTTGAAGGCAAACGACAACGACGATGTTTTCCTGCGGCTGCGCGCTACGGAAGAACATGTGAAAAATACCAACCTTGCTGACCGTCGCGTGCTGGTGTTCGCCACGCACGGCCTGGTGCCCGGCGAGCTTGATGGCCTGAACCAGCCGGCACTCGCGCTGACAGCGCCCGAGCTTACCGGCGGGAAAGGTGACGGGCTGCTCACCATGGACGAGGTGCTCGGGCTCAAGCTCAACGCCGACTGGGTGGTGCTGTCGGCGTGCAACACCGCCGCCGGCCAGGGCAACGACGGCGAGGCCATATCCGGCCTTGGGCGCGCGTTCTTCTACGCCGGCACGCGCGCGCTGCTGGTGACGCACTGGCCGGTGGAGACGACCTCGGCGCGCGCGCTCACGACCGGTGTCTTCCGCCGCCAGGCGGCCGATCCCGCGCTCACCCGTGCCCAGGCGCTGCGCGCGACCATGCTCGACCTCATTGACGCCAGCGGGTATGCCGACCCAACCAGCGGCAAGACCGTGTATGCCTACGCCCATCCGCTGTTCTGGGCGCCGTATGCGCTCGTGGGTGACGGCGGCAAATAGGTCTTTTCCGCCGCGGTTTGCGCCCCCGGCACCGCAAACGCTACGTCCCGGTACCACGGTTTGTGTCGCCCGCCGCTTGTACTTAAAATTCGCAGTCCCTAAGGCAAACGCCCGCATAGCTCAGTTGGTAGAGCACCTGATTTGTAATCAGGCGGTCGGGAGTTCAAATCTCTCTGCGGGCTCCAAAATTACCGAGCTATCC
>CAKKQL010000025.1 GCA_919902095.1 Acidiferrobacterales bacterium | reverse complement strand
TGTCCGCGCCACGGCGCGCGTTTTTCCATCAAAACCGGCGCGGTGCTGGCGCCGCCGGCCTACGAACCGGTCGCGACCTTTCCGGTGCGCATCGTCGCCGGCACGGTCCAGGTGTGTGACAACCGCTGGGATTGAGCCCTCGCTGGCGCCTTTCGGCGTGGTTTTCGCCCGCTTTGTCGTGTCTTTGCCCGAAAAATCCCGCCAGGGAATTGTTTGAGTTAGGCCGAGAAGCTAAACTAGTTTGCGTTCGTTGAGGCGGAAAGCATTGATTTTCGCCAGCTTACAATTTCCCCATCGTTGAGATTGCTGTGTCCGCCGAGAAGACCAATCTGCTGAATCTGGATCACGCCGGGCTGGAGGCGTTTCTCGCCGGCATCGGCGAGAAACCGTTTCGTGCCCGACAAGTGCGCCAATGGATCCACCAGCATGACGTCGATGATTTCGACGCCATGACCAATCTGAGCAAGGAACTGCGCGCACGCCTCAAGGAGCAGGCTGAAATCCGGGCACTGGCGATTGCCGCCGACCAGCTCGCCGCCGACGGCACGCGCAAGTGGCGGTTGCAGGTGGACGGCAGCAACGCGATTGAAACCGTGTTCATTCCCGAGGCCGACCGCGGCACGCTGTGCATATCCTCGCAGGCGGGCTGCACGCTCAACTGCGGCTTCTGCGCTACCGGACATCAGGGCTTCAACCGCAATCTCAGCGCCGGCGAGATCATCGCGCAGCTATGGCTGGCCAACAGGCTGCTGGGGCCTGGTACCGGCGAGCGGCGCCGCATCACCAATGTCGTACTCATGGGCATGGGCGAACCGCTGCTCAATTTCGACAACGTGGTCGCGGCCATCCGTCTGATGCTCGACGATCTGGCCTACGGCCTTTCGCGCCGGCGCGTGACGCTCTCGACCGCCGGCGTGGTGCCGCTGATCGACCGGCTGCGCGAGGAATGCCCGGTGAGCCTTGCGGTGTCGCTGCACGCACCGAACGACACGCTGCGCGACGAGCTCATGCCGATTAACCGCAAATACCCGATCCGCGAACTGCTCGATGCCTGCCGCCGCTACGTCGCCGACTCAACGCGCGCGCGGGTGACGTTCGAGTACGTCATGCTCGACGGTGTGAACGACAGCTTGGCGCAGGCGCGCGAGCTGGTAAAGCTGCTCGCCGATGTGCCGGCGAAGGTGAACCTGATTCCGTTCAACCCGTTTCCGGACACGCGCTTTGTGCGTTCGTCCCAGGAGGCGATCGATCGCTTTCGCGATGTGCTGATGAACGCGAACCTCACGACCATCACGCGCAAGACGCGCGGCGACGACATCGATGCCGCCTGCGGCCAGCTCGCGGGGCGGGTGCTGGACCGCACGCGCCGCAGTCGCCGCCCGGGCGCGGCGTTGACGGGCCCGTCATGAGCGCGTGCGGCGGAAAACCCAGCATCTGGCTGGCAGCGCTGTGCCTGCTGCTGGTCGCCGGCTGCACCTCGACGGCGGAACGGGAATACGAGCAGAACAAATATCAGAAGCTGGTCGACACCAATACCCAGCTGGGCGCCGGCTACCTGCAGCAGGGCCAGTTCGAAGTAGCACGGGAAAAACTCGACAAGGCGCTTGAGCTGGGGCCCAACGATCCGCAAGCCAACAGCGTCATGGCGCTGCTGCAGTGGCGGCTGAGAAATTATGATGCCGCCGAACGCCATTTCCGCAGCGCGCTGGCGTCCAAGGCCGGCAGCATCAATCCCGATGTGCAGCACAATTATGGCGCGTTCCTGTGTGACCGCGGGCGCGTGGAGGAGTCCCTGCCGTGGTTCGAGCGCGCCATCGCCAATCAGCTCTATCCCACGCCCGAGCTCGCCAACTTGAACGCCGGTTTGTGCGTGCTGAAAAAACCCGACCGTACGGTCGCCGAGCGGTATTTCCGCCAGGCGCTCGCGCGCAACCCGGATCTCGCGCCGGCGCTGTTGCAGATGGCGAAACTGAATCTTGAGTCAGGCAGCGCGCTTCCGGCCCGCGGTTTCATGGAACGCTATTTCCGCAACGGACCCGAAACGCCGGAGAGCCTGCTGCTGGCAGCGAAAATCGAGCGTGCCCTCGGCAATCGCAACGCCGAAAGCAGCTATGCCATGCGCCTCAAGGGCAAGCATCCGGACGCACCGGAGACGCAGGAATACCTGCGCGCCACCGGCAAGGGGAAGAAATGAGCCTGTCCACGGAAGCGGTGGCCGCGCCCGTTCCGGTGCCGGAGCCCGGCCCCGGGTCGCTGTTGCATCAGGCACGCCTGGACCGGCTGCTCTCGCTTGAGGAAGCGGCGCAGAAGCTGCGTCTCGCGCCGAAGCAGCTGCAGGCGATCGAGCAGGACGATTACGCACGGCTGCCCGGTCCGACCTATGTGCGCGGCTATTTACGCAGTTACGCCCAGCTACTCGGGCTCGCGCCGGAGACGGTGATCGCACGCTACAACAGTCAACCGGCCGCCGCCGCGCCGGTCGATCTCGCCAAGCACACGCCGACGCCGCAGATGAGCAGCGACCACCACGTGATCAAGATCACGACGCTGGTGGTTGCAGGGCTGATTCTCGGGCTGGCCGCGATCTGGTGGCACGGTCGTGATGACAGCCCGGTGCGGCTACGCAAGCCGCCGGCCGTTGTCATGGACGCGGCGCCACCGGCCGCGGCACCGATACCGCAGGAAGACGTTACTTCGATACAGCGTGAGGACACGGCATCCGCGCCCTCCAACCTGCGTGCCCCGGTCGCGCCATCTGCCAATACGGATGTGCGCGAGTTCCCGCGGCTGACGACCGCGGCCCCGTCGGCGCCGAAAGAAGCGGCGGTTGCTTCCGGCCCGCGTCCGCTGGTGTTGCACTTCCAGCAGGAGTCGTGGGCCGACGTGCGCGACGGCGCCCAGAACCGCTTGCTCTACACCACGGTTCCGGCCGGGCGCGTCATTCGCCTCGGCGGCGCGCCGCCGTTCAGTATTTATCTCGGCAATGCCAGCGGCGTGCGCGTGGAATTCAACGGCCAGCCGCTGGACTTGGGCCGCTACCAGCGCGGCCCGGTGGCGCGTTTCACGCTCGGCAACGGCAGCGAGCGGAGCAGCCCATGAAGTTCGGCGACGTTCCGGTCACCCGGCGCCAGAGCCGCCGCATCCAGGTCGGCCGCGTGCCGATCGGCGCCGGCGCGCCCATCAGCGTCCAGAGCATGACCAACACCGAGACCACGGATGTCGCCGCGACCGTGGCCCAGATCGGCCGCCTCGCGGACGCTGGCGCTGACATCGTGCGCGTGTCGGTGCCGACGCTGGACGCGGCCGAGGCGTTCGGAAAAATAAAAATCCAGGCCGGCGTGCCGCTGGTCGCGGATATTCATTACGATTACAAGATTGCGCTGCGCGTGGCCGAGCTCGGCGCCGACTGCCTGCGCATCAATCCCGGCAACATCGGCCGCGAGGAGCGCGTGCGCGCGGTGGTCGATGCCGCGCGCGACCGCGGCATTTCCATCCGCATCGGCGTCAACGCCGGCTCGCTCGAGAAGGACTTGCAGAAGAAATACGGCGAGCCGACGCCGGACGCGCTGGTGGAGTCGGCCTTGCGCCACATCGAGCTGCTCGACAAGCTCGGCTTCCAGGACTTCAAGGTCAGCGTCAAAGCCTCGGACGTATTCATGGCGGTCGCGGCCTACCGCAAGCTTGCGGCGCTCATCGAACAGCCGTTGCATCTCGGCATCACCGAGGCCGGCGGTTTCCGTGCCGGCGCCGTGAAGTCCGCGATCGGCATGGGCATGCTGCTGGCCGACGGCATCGGCGATACGATCCGCGTGTCGCTCGCGGCCGATCCGGTGGAGGAGGTGCGCGTCGGTTGGGACATCCTCAAGGCCCTGCGCCTGCGCGCCAAGGGCATCAATCTGATCGCCTGTCCGTCGTGCTCACGCCAGGAATTCGACGTGATCGGCACGGTAAACGCGCTCGAAACCCGGCTTGAGGATATCAAGGAATCCCTGGACGTGGCGGTCATCGGCTGCTGCGTCAATGGCCCGGGCGAGGCGCGCGCAGCCAGCATCGGGCTTGCCGGCGGCAACCCGAGTCTGGTGTTCATCAACGGCAAGCCGGATCACAAGATTCCCAACGACCGGCTGGTGGACGAGCTCGAACGCGTCGTCCGTGACGAGGTTCGTCGCCGGTCGGACGACTCCAAGGACGGAGGAGGTAGAGCGGCGTCGGGAACAGCCGCCGAGCTGGGCGACACGGCGACGGCGACCAAAGTCATCCCGATCAAGCAGACCGGCTGAGGACATCCCGTGAGCAAGACCATCCAGGCCGTTCGGGGGATGAATGACCTGCTGCCGGATACCATTGTCCGCTGGCAGCGGATCGAGGCCGTGGCGCGCGCGGTGTTCGCCGCCTACGGTTACCGCGAAATCCGCCTGCCGCTGCTCGAGAAGTCGGAGCTGTTTGCGCGCTCCATCGGCAGCCTCACCGACATCGTCGAGAAGGAGATGTACACCTTCGAGGACCGCAACGGCGAGAGCCTCACGCTGCGGCCCGAAGGCACGGCCGGCTGCGTGCGCGCCGGCATCGAGAACGGGCTGCTGCACAACCAGGTCCAGCGCCTGTGGTACGCCGGCCCGATGTTCCGCCACGAGCGCCCGCAGAAGGGACGCTACCGCCAGTTCCACCAGATCGGCGTCGAGGCCTTCGGCATCGATACGCCGGATATCGACGCCGAGTTGATACTGCTGTGCGCGCGCCTGTGGCGCGCGCTCGGCGTGGACGGGCTGACGCTCGAACTCAACTCGCTCGGCACGCCGGCGGCGCGCGCAACCTACCGGCACGAGCTGGTGACCTATCTCGAAGGCCGTCGTGCCGAGCTCGACGAGGACAGCCTGCGGCGCCTGGAAAAAAATCCGCTGCGCGTGCTCGACAGCAAGAATCCGGCGATGCAGGCGGTCATCCGCGGCGCACCGGTCCTGGCCGATTACCTGGACGACGTCTCGCGCGCCCACTTCGCGCATTTGTGCGACACTCTCCAGGGCGCCGGTGTGCGCTATACGCTCAACCCGCGGCTCGTGCGCGGGCTCGACTATTACACCCGCACGGTGTTTGAGTGGACCAGCGACCGTCTCGGCGCGCAGTCCGCGGTGTGCGCCGGTGGCCGTTACGACGGACTGGTGGAACTGCTGGGCGGGCAGGCCACCCCGGCGGCCGGTTTTGCCCTCGGACTCGAGCGGCTGGCGGAGCTGCTCGCCCTGGGGGCGGCGGCGAATGAAGACCCGCAGGCGCCGCAGGTCTATCTCGCGGTGCTCGATGAGACCGTGCGGTTGTCCGCGCTCAAGCTTGCGGAGTCGCTGCGCGACCAGGGCTGGCGCATCGAATGCCACTGCGGCGGCGGCGGCCTCAAGGCCCAGCTCAGGCGCGCCGATCGCAGCGGCGCGCGGCTCGCGCTGCTGCTCGGTCCGGATGAGCGCGCACGCGATGAGGTGAGCATCAAGGACCTGCGTGGCGGTACGGAGCAGGTGCCGGTGGCGTTGCCGCGGCTCGCCGACTATCTGAAACAGAAACTGGCGTAATGCGAAAATAACGAAGCGGGAGGACGCTTGGCGGACTATTCGGATCAGGAGCAGGCGGAGAAACTTGCCGCCTGGTGGAAACAAAACGGCACCTCGGCGATCACTGGCGTGGCCATCGGTGTCGCGCTGCTGTTCGGTTACCGCTATTGGATTCAGCATCAGGAGCAGCAGCGCGTCGAGGCGTCGATACTCTACGAACAACTGCTGGCCACGCGTACACAGGAGCCGGCCGACGCGATTGGCAAGGCGAACATGCTGATGAATGAGTACGCCGGCACACCGTATGCCGGCATGGCCGGATTGACGCTGGCGCGAATCCATCATGACAGGGGCGATCGCGCCGCCGCGCGGTCGGCCCTGCAGTGGACCCTGGCGAATGCCAGGGGGCCGGCGGTGCACGCCGCGCGCCTGCGCCTCGCGCGGCTGCAGCTGGAGGCGGGCGAGACCGAGGCCGTGCGGGCGCTGTTGGGTATGAAGGACATGGGCGGCTTCGACGCTGAATATCAGGAGCTGCAGGGCGATCTGTTGCGCGTCCAGGGGCAGCCCAACGGCGCGCGCGCGGCCTACCGCGAAGCCATCCGCCGCACGTCCGCCGATGCGGCGTATCTGCGCCTGCTTACCATGAAGCTCGATGACCTTGGCCCGGAGGAGTCCCGATGAGACATGCTGCGCTGACCGTGATGCTGGCCCTGTTCCTGTCCGCCTGTGGCGGCAGCAAGATCGTGCGCGAGCCGCCGGCGCCGCTGCCGGATTTCACGCCGCAGGCACATATTCAGGAACTGTGGTCCGCGGGCGTGGGCGCCACGATCGCCAAGCTTCCGCTCCGGCTTGTCCCTTACTTTGACGGCAATGCGATCTATGCCGCCGATGCGCGCGGGCGCGTCAGTGCGATTTCGACCGACGGCGGCCGGCGCCTGTGGGAAACGAACCTCAATGCCACCGTCACCGGCGCCACCGGCGTGGGCGACGGGCTGGTCGTGGTCGGTACGCAGAAAGGGCAGGTCATCGCGCTCAACAAGGAGGACGGCAAGCAGGCATGGTTTGCCACGGTTTCGAGCACGGTGATGTCGCCGCCGGTGGTACTGGCCGGCGTGGTCGTGGTGCAGACCGTCGATGGCAAGCTCAGCGGTCTCGCGCTCGCGGACGGCAAGCGCCTGTGGGTGTACGAACGCAGCGAGCCGGCGCTGAGCCTGCTCGGCACGTCGGCGCCGGTGGTTGTCGGTGAATTCGTGCTCAGCGGATTTGCCAGCGGCAAGGTCGTGGCGCTGAACATCAAGGACGGCCGGCTGGTGTGGGAGTTCACCGTCAGCCACCCGCGCGGACGCAACGAGATCGAGCGCATGGTGGACGTGGACGCGCCGTTGCTGATCGTGCGCGACACGCTCTATGCCGCGAGTTACCAGGGCAAGATCGTGGCCGTGGACATGCGTACCGGTGGCCGCCTGCTGTGGACGCGGGACGCCTCGACATTCACCGGCATGGATGCCGGCCGCGGCAACATCTATCTGAGCGACGCGAAGGGACAGGTGCTGGCGCTCGACCAGGCCACCGGCGCGAGCGTCTGGAAACAGGACAAGCTCCATGGACGCGGCCTGAGCGCGCCCACCTACATCGACGGCTACGTGGTCGTGGGCGACTATCAGGGGTATCTGCACTGGCTGTCCGCCGAGGATGGTCGTTTCGTGGCGCGTTACCGCGTTGGCAGTGACGCGGTCACGGCGCGCGCGTTGCCCGGCGCGCAGACGCTGTATGTCATGAATCAGGGCGGCAGCCTTGCGGCGCTCGCCGTGCGTAGCCGATAACCTGTTTTTCCTTTGGCGCCGGGAGCTTCCGGGCTGCCCGCGCGCCGGGTCGGATAACCGATGAAACCCGTCATTACCATCGTCGGCCGCCCCAACGTCGGCAAGTCCACGCTGTTTAACCGGCTTACGCGCAGCCGCACGGCGCTGGTCGCCGACATTCCCGGGCTCACACGCGACCGCCAGTATGGCGATGGTCGTGTCGGCGATCGCCCCTATCTCGTGGTCGATACCGGCGGCGTGGTCGAGGAATTGACCGGCACGCAAACCGGCGGCAGGAATCTTTCCGACAGCGTGTTGGCGCAGACGCGTCAGGCGCTGGCCGAAGCGGACGCCATCATTTTCCTTGTCGATGCCCGCGACGGCGTGCAGACCGGTGACCGCGTCTTGGCGGCCGACTTGCGGCGTCTGGGAAAACCCATCGTGCTGGCGGTCAACAAGGCCGAGGGCATCGATCCGGCTGTCGCTGGCGCTGAATTTCACGCTCTCGGACTGGGTGAGCCCAGCGCCGTTTCGGCCTCGCACGGCGATGGCGTGGAACAGATGCTGGAGCGCGCCCTCGCTCGAGTTCCGCTGGCCGAGGCACCGCCGTTATCCGGCGAGCAGGCTAAAATCCCGCATATCGCCGTCATCGGCCGGCCCAATGCCGGCAAATCCACGCTCGTCAATGCACTCTTGGGCGAGTCGCGCGTCATCGTCGGCGACCAGCCCGGCACCACGCGCGACAGCATCCACGTCCCGCTCGAGCGGCACGGTGCTTCCTATGTGCTGATCGACACCGCCGGCGTGCGCCGGCGGGCACGAATTGACGACGTGCTGGAAAAATTCTCGGTGGTAAAGACCCTGCAGGCGATCGACGAGGCCAACGTGGTGATCATGGTGCTCGATGCGCATGCCGGCGTCGCCGATCAGGATGCCGGCCTCGCCGGCTACGCCCTGGAGCAGGGGCGTGCCATGGTGGTGGCGGTCAACAAATGGGATTTGCTCGAAACCGAACAGCGCGAACGATTCCGCTGGGAGCTGGACCGCAAGCTCGGGTTCCTGGATTTTGCCCGCATCCACTTCATTTCGGCGCTGACCGGGAAGGGGGTGGGGGAGTTGTTCCGCTCGATCGATGCCGCCTTCGAATCGGCCCACCGCGCCCTGAGCACGCCGAAGCTCAATCGGGCATTGGCGGCGGCCATCCAGGCCAATCCACCGCCCATGGTTCGGGGACGGCGTATCCGGCTGAAATATGCGCATCAGGGCGGCAAGAACCCGCCGCGGATCATTATCCACGGCAACCAGGTCTCGGCGCTGTCCGCGACTTACCGGCGTTACCTGGCCAAGGCCTTTCGCGAGGCGTTCAAGCTGGTCGGGACCCCGGTGCTGGTCGAGTGCCGGCAGGAAGCCAACCCTTATAAAGGCAGGCCCGAAGGAAAGCGGCGAAAGCCGCGCCCATCCGCCTCGCAGCAGAGAAAAATACGAAGAAAGAAAGTTAATCAACATGCATAATTTGTTGAATATAATGACTAACGGTTAGATAACACCAGAATTACCAGGGAACAGGGAAACATGGGCGGTTTTCACAAAGATGCCCTGCCGCATGACTTCGAACTCGAGGAATACACTCTCGAGTCGATGTTGGGACACGGTGGTTTCGGCATCACCTATCTCGCGCGCGACCGGAACCTCGATACGCGCGTGGCCATCAAGGAGTATTTTCCCGCCGAGCTGGCCATGCGCCAGGACCTGGCCGCGGTCGTTGCCAAGCCGACCCAAAAAGCCACACGCGACTATCACCTGGGCCTCAAGAACTTCATTCGTGAGGCGCGCGCGCTGGCGCATTTCAAGCACCCGAACATCGTGCGGGTGCTGCGTTATCTCGAGGCCAACGGCACGGCCTACATGGTGATGGAGTACTCGCAGGGCGGGAGCCTCGCCGACCACCTGCGCCAGCACGGCCCGAAGCTCCCCGAGTCCGCCCTGATGCGCATATTCCTGCCGATCCTGAACGGCGTGCACGCGGTGCACCAGGCGGACATGCTGCATCTCGACATTAAACCCGAGAACATCTATCTGCGCCGCGACGGCAGCCCGATGCTCATCGACTTCGGTTCTACGCGCCAGGCCATCAGTCAGACCATGCCGGACAAGTTCCTGGTGACCCACGGCTACGCCCCGATCGAGCAGTATCCCGACAAGGGCAAACAAGGACCGTGGACGGATGTCTATGCGTTGGGGGCGTCGATGTACCGCTGCATCAGCGGCAAACGGCCGATCAACGCCCTCGAACGCTATCAGGCCGTGTTGCGCTACCAGGTGGACCCGCTCACGCCCGCGATCATCGTCGGCAAGGACCATTATTCGCCGCTGCTGCTCGAGAGCATCGACTGGGCGCTGCAGGTCTATGCGCGCGACCGGCCGCAATCCGTGCGCAGCTTCCAGGACCGGCTGTTGGGCCCGACCACCTCGACCCGGGCCACGACCTCCGCGACCGTTTCC
>CAKKQL010000024.1 GCA_919902095.1 Acidiferrobacterales bacterium | reverse complement strand
TTGCCCGCGGCGAGCGCGTGCTGCTCATCGGCCACAGCATGGGCTCGGTCATCGCCTACGATACCCTGTGGGAGCTGTGGCACGTCGAGGGCCGGCGCGAGCGCCTCGACACCTTCCTGACCCTCGGCAGCCCGCTCGGCATGCGCTTCGCGCAGAGGCGCCTGCTCGGCGCGCGCGAGCGCGGTGCGCGCAAATATCCCGGCAACATCCGCCGCTGGCTCAACGTCGTCGCGCAGGGCGATCTGGCCGCGCTCGATCCCACGGTCGCTGACGATTTCGCGCCCATGCGCACGTTCGGGCAGGTGGAGGCCATCACCGACATCGACAGCGGCATCTTCAATTACTTCCGCAACGCCGAAGGGCTCAACGTGCACCGCTCCTACGGTTACCTCGTCAATCCGCGCGTCGGCGAGGTGATCGCCAAATGGTGGCGCGAGGCCTGACGCCGGCTGCCGGCCCGCAATGACTTTAATGCATCGTTCATTTCGTTATCTGGTCCTGTCCCTCGGCGTCTGGGCGCTGCCCGTGCCGGCGGCCAGCCCGACGGCGTTGCCCGAGCCGGTGGCGCAGGCGCTCAAGCGTCAGGGCGTGAGCACCCGCGGCCTGAGCGTGTACGTGCACGACGTCGGTAGCCGCGCGCCGCTGCTCGCGGTCGCGGCGGACACGCCGCGCAATCCGGCCTCGACCATGAAGCTGCTCACCACGCTCGCGGCGCTCGAGGAACTGGGACCGGCGTACCAGTGGAAGACCGAAGCCTATACGGCCGGCGCAGTGCGCGACGGCCGCCTCGACAGCGATCTCTATATAAAAGGTTACGGCGACCCCTTTCTGGTGGTCGAGCATTTCTGGCGCCTGCTGCGGGCGCTCCGGCAGCAGGGCATCGAGGCCATCGCGGGCGATCTGATTCTCGACCAGAGCCAGTTCGCGGCCGAGGCCGGCGATCCGGCCGAGTTCGACGGCCGCCCCGAGCGCGCCTACAACGTCCAGCCGGCGGCGCTGCTGGTGAATTTCCAGGCGGTGAATTTCCGTTTCCTGCCCGAGCCGGCGGCGAAGCGCGTGCGCATCGTGGCCGAGCCGCACGCGGCGAATCTCGACATCGAAAGCCGCCTGAAACTGACGGACAAGCCCTGCCACGGCTGGAACCGGCATGTCGGCTTCGAGCTTAAGCGCGACAACGGGCGCGAGACCGCCGTTTTCAGCGGCCACTATGACGCCGCCTGCGGCGAGCACGAGCTGTTTCGGGTCGTGACCGATGCCCCACGCTACATCCACGGCGTGTTTACGGCACTGTGGCGCGAGATGGGCGGGCGCTTCGAGGGCAAGGTGCGCACGGCGGCGGTGCCGGCGAATGCCCGCCGCCTGCATACGCACTATTCGCCGCCGCTCGCCGATATCGTTCGCTCCGTCAACAAGTACAGCAACAACGTCATGGCGCGCCAACTGCTGCTGACGCTGGCGGCGGAAAAGTCCGGTGTGCCGGCGACGAGCGTGAACGGCGGCGACGTGGTGCGCGCCTGGCTCCGGCAGCGCGGCCTCGAATTTCCCGAACTCGTGCTGGACAACGGTTCCGGGCTGTCGCGCGAGGAACGCATCTCGGCGCGTCATCTGGGCGAGGTACTGCTGGCGGGCTATGCCAGCCCGGCCATGCCGGAGTTCCTGTCATCGCTGCCGATTGCCGCCGTGGACGGCACGCTGCGCAATCGCCTCGGTGGCAGCGCCAGCGACGGCCAGGCGCATCTCAAGACCGGCCTGCTCAACAATGTGCGCGGGCTCGCGGGTTACGTGCGGGACAAGCAGGGGCGGCGCGTGGTGCTGGTCGTGCTGCACAACCACGCGCAGGCCGACGGCAACGCCGGGCGCGTGGCGCAGGAAGCCGTGCTCGACTGGGTTTACAACCGGCCCTAGGTCTCAGCGCCGGTCGTAGCGCTTGCCGAGTTTCTCGTAGCGTACCTGCATCGGCATCAGCAGCAGGATGAGCGCCGCGATCGCGAGGTAACCGGCGAGGTTGCGCAGGGTCTCGGGCAGCGTCCAGAGGAAGGCGAAACCGGCGACGATGGTCAGCCCCAGGACCAGCATGACGTTGAGAAAGCCGACGCGGGTCTTGGCCGGGTAGGTGAGGCGAAAGCGCTTCTTGCAGGCCGGGCAGGCGTGCGCCGTCTGGCCGGCGAACAGGGTGCGCCAGACGAGCTTGCGCGGCAGCGCCTGTCGGCAGTGCGGGCAGTGCGGGGTGGTGGCCACGGGACTTCCTTTCGGGTGCTTGCGCGGAACGCGCATTATTCGGCATCCCCGCGCGCCGGTCCAGCCGGAAAATCTTTCCCCGGCAGGACTGGACAGCGCCGGCGGTATGGTCAATCCTTATGCCCTCGGGCGCAAGCGGACAGGCACACGATGGACAAAAAATACGTCACCACGCTGGTCACGGACAAGCAGGACGAGAGCAGCCTGCCGGTGCTCGAAGGCACCCTGGGTCCGGCGGCGGTGGACATCCAGACGCTTTATTCCCGCCATGGGTTGCTCGCGTTCGACCCCGGGTTCCGTTCCACGGCGGCCTGCAAGAGCGCCATCACCTTCGTCGACGGCGACAAGGGCGTGCTGCTCTACCGCGGCTACCCGATCGAGGAGCTGGCCGAGCGCTCGAGCTTTGTCGAGGTCGCCTACCTGCTGATGCACGGCGAGTTGCCGACGCCGGACCAGCTCGCGGCGTTCCAGGATTCCGTCCACCAGCACAACCTGCTGCACGAGCAGGTGCTGAGCTTCTACCGCGGTTTCCGCCGCGACGCGCACCCGATGGCGGTCATGGTCGGGGTGGTGGGGGCGCTGTCGGCGTTCTACCACGACGTCATGGACATCCGTAATCCCGGCGACCGCCTGCGCGCGGCCATCCGCCTGGTGGCCAAGATGCCGATGCTCGCCGCGGCGAGCTACACCTATTCCATCGGCCGGCCGCAGCGTTACCCGAACAACAGGCTCGATTACAGCGCGAATTTCCTGCAAATGATGTTCGGTCAGCCGAACCAGGAGTACACGCCCGATCCGGCGATGGCGCGCGCGCTCGACTGCATCTTCATCCTGCACGCCGACCACGAGCAGAACGCCTCGACCTCGACGCTGCGCCTGGCGGCCTCGTCGGGCGCGAATCCGTTCGCCTGCATCGCTTCGGCCATCGCCTCGCTCTGGGGCCCGGCGCACGGCGGCGCCAACGAGGCGGTATTAAAGATGCTGATGGAGATCGGCA
>CAKKQL010000023.1 GCA_919902095.1 Acidiferrobacterales bacterium | reverse complement strand
TACATATAATAAGCATTAAATCCTACCCCCAACTATAGACCATGACAAAGCGAGCCGATGGGGGAGGTGGTCAAAACCGCTGACGAACGGCCATGTCGCTAGCGCTTATGGTTTATACTAGGCACGCTTAAGTCCCTGTCTTAAGAACTAAATCAACCCCGTCGCCCGACGCCCTACCTGTCCATGACCGAGCCCGGGACCTCCGTTAACCGCTTTCTTCGACGCAACCTGCCGACCAACCCCTGGCAGTTGGCCCTGATCGGACTGCTTGGGCTGTTCGCCTCCGGCGTCGTGCTGCTCGCACTCGTGGCCCTGATCCTCACGCCCACGCTGCCGGCCATCGACGATCTGTCGGAGCGCCGCCTCAAGGTGCCGATGCGGGTGTATACCGCCGACGGCGAACTCATCGCCGAGTTCGGCGAGGAGAAGCGTATCCCGGTCACCATCGACCAGGTACCGGACCCGCTGGTCCAGGCCATTCTCGCGGCCGAGGATCATTCGTTCTTCTACCACCAAGGCGTGGATTTCCTCGGCATCGCGCGCGCCGCCTGGCACAACCTGCGCACCCAGCGCACCGGCCAGGGCGCAAGCACCATCACCATGCAGGTGGCGCGCAATTATTTCCTGAGCCCGGAGAAAACCTACACGCGCAAGCTCAAGGAAGTGCTGCTCGCATTCAAGATCGAGCGTGAACTCTCCAAGCAGGAGATTCTCATGCTCTATATTAACAAGATCTTCCTCGGCCACCGCGCCTACGGCTTTGCCGCCGCGGCGCAGGTGTACTTCGGCAAGAATCTTTCGGAGCTTACGCTGCCGGAGACGGCCATGCTCGCCGGCCTGCCGAAGGCACCGTCACGCGACAACCCGCTCACCAACCCGGACAACGCGCTCGAACGGCGCAACTACGTGCTGCGCCAGATGCAAAAACTCGGCTACGTCGACGAACCCCGGCTTCAGTCCGCGCTCGCGGCGCCGCTCACCGCCGCGCGGCACGCGCTGCGCCTTGACAGCGACGCGCCGTACATCGCCGAGATGGCGCGGCAGTACATGATCAGCAAGTACGACGAGAAAACATACAGCGGCGGCTTCCATGTCTACACCACCGTCTCCGCCCGCCACCAGCGCGCGGCCAATCGCGCGCTGCGCCGCGGCCTGCTCGAATACGAGCGCCGCCACGGCTATCGCGGCGCGGCCGGACGCATCGCCATCAACGGCGAACCGGACCGCGAGAACCTCGACGAGGCGCTCAAGGACTACCGCGTCACCGGCGAGCTCGTGCCCGGCGTCGTGCTGCGGGTCGAAGACCAGTCGATCGGCGTTTACACCCAGGATGGCGTGATTGTGACCATCGACTGGGCCGGGCTCGCCTGGGCGCGTCCGTTTGTCGAGGAAAACGCCGTCGGGCCGGCGCCCAAACACGCCGCGGACGTGGTGCGCACCGGCGACATCGTCTATCTCGAACCGCCGGAAAACGCCGAGGGCGGTTACTGGCGCCTGGCGCAGATGCCGCGCGTCGCCGGCGCGTTCGTGGCGCTGCGTCCCAACGACGGCGCGGTGCTGGCGCTCGTCGGCGGATTCGATTTCACCGAAAGCAACTACAACCGCGTGATCCAGGCCGAGCGCCAGCCGGGCTCCTCCATCAAGCCATTCATCTTCACCGCCGCGCTGGAGAAGGGCTTCACGCCCGCCACCACCGTCAGCGGCGCGCCGATCGTGGTCGAGGACGCGAGCCTCGAGGAGGAGTGGCGCCCGGAAGATTACAGCCGCCAGTTCTACGGCCCCACGCGCCTGCGGCGCGCGCTGGCGCAATCGCTCAACCTCGTGTCGGTGCGGCTGCTGCGCGCCATCGGCGCGGGCTACACGGTCGAGTACCTCGAACGCTTCGGCTTCAACCCCGAGAAGCTCCCGCGTAACCTGTCGCTCGCGCTCGGCACCGCCTCGGCCACGCCGATGCAGATGGCCTCGGCGTTCGCGCTCTACGCCAACGGCGGCTACCGCGTGACGCCCTACTTCATTGCACGCGTCGAGGACACCAACCACAAGGTGCTGGAGCAGGTCGCTCCGGACGCACGCACCGGCGCGCCGGCGCTGAGCCCGGAGATCAACTTCCTGATGACGAGCATGATGCGCGACGTCATCCGCGAGGGCACCGGAAAAGCGGCACTCGAGCTCGGGCGCAAAGACCTGGCCGGCAAGACCGGCACCACCAACGAGTATCGCGACGCCTGGTTCTCCGGCTTCAACGCCGATCTCGCCGCCACCGCCTGGATCGGTTTCGACCAGCCGAGTTCGCTCGGGCGCGGCGAGACCGGCGGGCGCGCGGCACTGCCCATCTGGATGGACTACATGCGCGTGGCGCTTGACGGCGTCCCGGAAAAACCGCTGGTGCCGCCCGCCGGTATCGTCAAGCTGCTGGTCAACAGCGAGACCGGCCTGCCGGCCGCCGCCGGCGACCGCCAGGCGATCGAGGAATACTTCATTGCCGGCACCGAGACGCAGTCGCTGTCCGTGGGCGACGGCGAGGGCCCGGCGACGATACGCCCGTCGTCGCCGGACAACATGCCGGACAACGTCCGGCAGAAGATTTTCTGACATGGCGGCGCGCCACGAAAGCACGGTGCGCCGCCACATCTGCGCCGAGGCCGCGCGCATCATGGTGGAGGAAGGCGTGCGCGACTACCAGCTCGCCAAGCGCAAGGCGATTCACCGCCTGAACCTGCCGTCGGACAAAAACCTGCCGAGCAACGAGGAGATCGAGGCGGCGCTGGCCGATTATCTGCGGCTGTTTCGCGGCCAGCGGCTGGACACGGAAGTGCGGCGGCTGCGGCGGCTGGCGCTGGAGGCCATGCGATTCCTCGAACGCTTCAATCCGCGCCTGGTGGGCGCGGTCTTGAGCGGCACCGTCACCGCCGATGCGCCGGTCCAGTTGCACGTGACCGCCGACACGCCGGAAGAAATCGGCCTGTGGCTGCGGGAGCAGGACATCCCGTACGAGCAGACCGAACGGCGGGTGCGCTTCGGGGGCGAGCGCACCGAGACGCTGCCGCTTTATCACTTCACCGCGGACAACGTGACCGTCGAGCTGTATGTATTCGGCCGCGAGGAGGCGCGCGAAACGCCGCTCTCGCCGGTGGATGGCAAACCCATGAAACGCGCCAGCCGGCGCGACGTCGAGAACCTGCTGGCGCCGGTCTCGCGGCCGACCGCGTCCGAATAAATTCCCAGTTTTACTCCGCGAGACAGTTGCGACCGCTGCTCTTCGCGCGCTCAAGCGCCGCGCTCGCGGCGGCCAGCAGCGCCTCGGTCGTGTCGAACGACTGCATCTGCGCCAAGCCGATTGACACCGTCACCGACGGCAAAATACTTTCGTCCGACATCATGACGACGGCGTCGGCCACCGCCTGGCGAACGCGCTCGGCAGCAACGCGCGCGCCGGTAACATCGGTCGCCGGCAGCAGCACCAGGAAGTGGCCACCGCCGTAGCGCGCCACCACGTCCCCCGGGCGCACGCTGTGCTGCAGCGTCTGGGCCACGGCGAACAGCGCGTGGTCGCCGGCGGCGCGTCCGAATTCGGCGTTGAAATCCTGCAGACGATCGATATCCACCATGAGCACGGACAGCGGCTGGCGGTTCATCGAGCTGCGCATCAGGTGGCGGCGCATGAGATTCTGCATCCAGCGGCGGTTATAGAGGCCGGTGAGATCGTCGGTGGTGGCGTGGCGCTTGTAGATCTGCTGCAGCCGCTGGCCGGCGCTGATGGCGGCGTCGCTGTGACGCAGGCGCTGGGCGAGGATGCCGAGCATGTTGCACGCCACCGCGTGCGAGGTGTGCACCAGCGACCAGAAACGCTCCGGGTCCACGGCCAGCAGCGTCGTGACGCTGTCGGCGACCACCCAGGCGGACGCCGGCTTGTGATCGATCACCGACAACTCGCCCACGTTCTCGCCGCTCTCGAGCACGGCCAGCGGCGGATTGTCGAGCGAATCGAGGTGCACGCGCAGACGACCCGACAGGATGAGATAAAGCGTCTGGTTCACCTCGCCGGGGCGTATCAGCACCTCGCCCTCGGCCAGTTCGCGCCGCGGACAGGCCTCCAGCAGGCCCTCGATGGCCTCGGGTTCGACGTTGGCAAACAGCGCCACATTGGAAAGGGTAGATGGCATAGCGCTCCATTCCCGGGATTGCGGTGCCGCCGCGGCTGCGAGTTCGAGGTTCATGGGTTTACTCCCTGATCGTCACGATTTCCTGTCGGAGATGGAGCATAAACCGTGCCGACCGCAGCTTCTGAATTATCTGTTTGAAATACAAGATAATTTTTACAGGTGTTTTTAGCTCTCTTGGGTCAAGGAAACAGTTGGGCGCCGCAACGCGCCGGTCGGGGAGACAATCCGCGCGGCCGTGGCGGCACGCTTCCCGTCACGCTACGCCGCGGCCGGGCAGTGATAGAATCGCCACGCTCCAGCGCCCGCTAACCGTCCTTACTGAGCTCATGAAACATCATCTCGCCGGGCTCCTGTCCCACGCCGTCGCCGGCCTGCGCGCCACCGGCCAGTTACCCGCCGGCGATGCGGCCATCGAGGTCGAACGCGCGCGCTCAAAGGAATACGGCGACTTCGCCGCCAACACCGCGCTCGTGCTCGCCAAGGCCGCGCGCGTCAAGCCGCGCGAGCTGGCGGAAAAAATCGTGCGCGCACTGCCGGCCTCGGACAAGGTGGCAAAGGTCGAGATCGCCGGTCCCGGCTTCATCAACTTCTATCTGAGCCCCACGGCGTATCACAACGCGGTCAACGTCATCCTCGACGAAGGCCACGCCTACGGCCACAGCCGCGCCGGCGCCGGCCGGCGCGTGCAGGTGGAATTCGTCTCGGCCAATCCCACCGGGCCGCTGCACGTGGGCCACGGGCGCGGTGCGGCCTACGGCGCGACCGTGGCCAGCCTGCTCGCGGCCACGGGCTTCACCGTGCACCGCGAGTACTACATCAACGACGCCGGCCGCCAGATGGACATCCTCGCAACCTCGGTATGGCTGCGTTATCTCGAGCTGTGCGGGGAAAAATTCGACTTCCCGGCCAACGGCTACAAGGGTGATTACATCTACGACATCGGCGCCACGCTGCATCGCGAGCATGCCGACACGTATCGCCATCCTGCCGCACACGTATTCATGAGCGTGCCCGCCGATGAGCCCAAAGGCGGCGACAAGGAAAAGCACATCGATGCGTTGATCGAACGCGCCAAGAACCTGCTCGGGCCGCAGTCCTATCGCATCGTGTTCGATCTCGGTCTGAAGGTGATCCTGGACGACATCCGCCAGGACCTCGATGAATTCGGCGTCACGTATGACCAGTGGTACTCCGAGCGCGCCCTGGTCGAGACCGGCGCCGCCGACCGCGTGGTCGAGCGCCTGAGAAAAAGCGGCCATGCCTACGAAAAGGACGGCGCGCTGTGGTTTCGCTCCACCGATTACGGCGACGAGAAGGACCGGGTGCTGGTGCGCGAAAACGGCCAGAAAACCTATTTCGCCCACGACATCGCCTACCATGCGCACAAGCTCGAGCGCGGCTTTGCGCAGGTCATCGACATCTGGGGCGCGGACCACCACGGCTACATACCGCGCGTGAAGGCGGCGCTGGCCGCCATCGGCGATGACGCCGACAAACTGCACGTGCTGCTGGTACAGTTCGCGATACTCTACCGCGGCGGAGAAAAAGCGCAGATGTCCACGCGCTCGGGTGAGTTCGTAACCCTGAGAGAGCTGCGCCGCGAAGTCGGCAACGACGCCGCGCGCTTCTTCTACGTGCTGCGCAAGTGCGAGCAACACATGGACTTCGACCTCGACCTCGCCAAATCACAGTCGAATGACAACCCGGTGTACTACGTGCAGTACGCGCACGCGCGTATCGGCAGCGTGCTGCGTCAGATGAAGGAGAAGGGCTGGATGCACGATGCGGCCAACGGCCGGCGCCAGTTGCTGCGCCTCACCGAGGCCCACGAGATCGCGCTGCTCGCGCGCCTCGCGGCCTACCCCGAGACAGTGGAAACCGCGGCGCTCGCCTACGAGCCGCACCAGCTCGCGCACTACCTGCGCGAGCTGGCCTACGACTTTCACGCTTACTACAACACGCACACCTTCCTGGTGGACGACGCCGGCTTGCGCGACGCGCGCCTCAACCTCATCACCGCCACGCGCCAGGTGCTGCGCAATGGCCTCGGGCTGCTGGGTGTGTCGGCGCCGGAAAGCATGTAAAGTATTTCCATGGCTGTCCGTCGCCGATCCGCCGGCTCCTCCCGCTCCAAGGGCGTCCCGCGCTGGCTGATGCTGCTGCTGGGCCTGGGCATCGGCATCGCCGGCGTGTATCTCTACCAGATGCTGCGCGAACGCGGCGTCGGACTTGCCAGCGTCACCAAGGTCTTCTCAAGTTCCGAGAAGCAGACCGACGAAAAGAAATCGGCAAAGAAAGCGGCCGAGACCAAACCGGCCAAACCCAAGTTCGACTTCTATACCATCCTGCCGGAAACCGAGACCGTGCTGCCGGAGAAGGCCCCGGCCAAGCCGAAGTCCAAACCCGAACCCCGGACTGAAACCGCGAAGCCGGCCGCCGAACCGGGCGTGAGCTACGTGCTGCAGGCGGCGTCGTTCGCCACCTTCCAGGAGGCCGATCAGCTCAAGGCCAAGCTCGCGCTCGCGGGCCTCGCCGCCCAGATCCAGAAAGCGCCGATCGAGGGCAAGGGCGAGTTCTACCGCGTGCAGCTGGGGCCGTTCGAAAAAATCGAGGCGCTCGACGCCGCCACCCAGCAACTGCAGCAGCTCGGCATGAAACCGCTGCGATTGAAGGTAAGGAAACCAGCCGGCGCCTGACGGCGCCCCAAGGCGAACGCCGGCGGAACAGCGCTCAGGCTTCGAGGTAGGTGTAGCCTTCGATGCCGGCCGTCAGCTCGGCCAGGTAACTTTCCCGTTGCGCCGCCGATAATCCGGTCGCCGCCTCGACCCGGACGCGGTAGTCGGCAAGCAGTTCCTGCGGTTCGAAGTGCACGTAGCGCAGCACCGCGTCCACCGTGTCCCCGCGCCGCGGCTGCGCCAACCGGTGTTTCCCGTCGGGCGTCAGCTCCACGTGCACCGAATCAGTGTCGCCGAACAGGTTGTGCATGTCGCCGAGAATTTCCTGGTAGGCGCCGACCATGAAGATACCGAGTAGATAGGATTCGCCGTCCTTCGGTGCGTGCAGCGGCAGGCTCGTCTCCACGCCCTCGCCGTCCACGTACTGGTCCACGCGCCCGTCGGAATCGCAGGTGATGTCCTGCAACACCGCGCGCCGGGTCGGCTCCTCGTCGAGTCGCGCCAGCGGCAGTATCGGAAAAACCTGGTCGATGGCCCAGTGGTCGGGCATGGACTGA
>CAKKQL010000022.1 GCA_919902095.1 Acidiferrobacterales bacterium | reverse complement strand
GCTGTGGCCGCAGGCCAGCACCGCCGCGCCGTTTGCCGGGCGCCTCGAGTGGTTCGCGCTCGTGGTCGGCATCGCGGCGTTTCTGGCGCTGTGGCGCTACAAGGTGGACGTCATGAAAGTGATCGGCGCCTGCGCGGTCGCGGGACTGGTCTACACGTTGCTTAAGCCGGCATTGTCCGGTTGACGACGGCACGGCGCCTGCCTCGACTCCGTTTACCGGGAGGTGTCTATGCAAGCCACTCAGGGAAAATTCCGCGCGCATTGGCGCGAGGTAACGGGCGTCTTTCTGAAACTCGGCGCCGTAAGTTACGGCGGTCCCGCGATCATGGGCATCATGCAGTCGGAGGTGCAGGAAAAACGCGCATGGTTGAGCAAGGAAAATTTCGTCGAAGGTCTGGCGCTGGTGAATATGTTGCCCGGTGCCGGCGCGACGCAATTGGGAATTTTTTTGGGGCACGCACGCGCCGGCTGGTGGGGTGGCGCGCTCGCCGGACTTTGCTTCGTGCTGCCGGCGCTGGTCATCATGTTGGCGCTGACCGCGCTCTATGACGCGTACGGTGAGCTGCCATATGCCCGCGATATTTTCTACGGTCTGAGTCCGGTGGTAGTCGGCATCTTCGCCATGGCGGTGTACCGCCTGGGCAATGCCGCCATCAAAGACATCCAGCAGACGCTGTTGACAGTTCTTGCCGCGCTCGCGGTTTTGACGTCGCCGCTCGGTATTGTCACGACGCTGTTGTTGGCCGGCGCCGTCGGCGTCGCCGTATACGGCTCGAGAACCTGGGGCATCGTGTCCGCATTTGCGATCCTAGCGGTTTTTGACTTGACCCAGCTGCCGGGTTTTCCTCTGGTGTCATCGGTTTTACCTCCGTTGACGGATGTGGTGCCGAGCAGCCCACCGGTGGCGGATGCCGTCGAAGTCGGCATTTTCTTTTTCAAGGTCGGCGCCTTCACCTTTGGCGGCGGGCTCACGATGCTTGCCTTCATGCAAGAGCAGGTGGTGAATCAATTACGCTGGTTGACGCCGCAACAGTTTCTCGACGGCTTGGCGCTGGGCCAGTTGACGCCCGGCCCGATCCTGATGGTGGCGGCCTTCGTCGGGCATAAGGTCGCGGGATTTTGGGGCGCGATGGTGGGCGGCCTGGCCATATTCCTGCCATCGTTTATTTTCATGCTGTCGTTGTTGCCGGTGTTCGGGCGGATTAAACAAATCACCTGGATGAAGGCCGCGCTCAAGGGTATCAGCCCGGCGGTGATCGGCATGATCGCGGTGGCCTTGTTGCAAATGCTGCCGCACGCGGTAACCGATGTCCCGACCGGGCTTTTAGTGCTCGCGACCGTGGCTATTTTGTCACTCTGGCGTTTTGGCCCGTTGCCGCTCATGGCCGGTGGCGGCACCATCGGCATACTCTTGAGTGGCGGCTGAACGCAGTTCATTCCCTAAAATACGGAGAAATCGAGTGGATCGAACGCTTAAGCCCGAAGAACTGAAAACCCTGTTGCAGGCCCGCAAAGACGTGGTCGTATTCGACGTGCGCCGCAAGGCCGACTATGACGCCGACAGCCAGAAAATCAGCGGTGCGGTGTGGCTCGACCCGGAAAAGGTTGCGCAATGGTGCACCGCGCTGCCGCATGACAAGCAGGTCGTGATCTATTGCGCCCGCGGCGGCTCGGTCAGCAACTCGGTGCTCGATTGCCTGCTCGGACAGGACCTCAAGGTGCGTTTCATTGAGGGTGGCATCGAGGCGTGGAAGCAGGCTGGGAGAATAACGCGCGGCATGTGAGACGACGTGCAATCTTCCTGTGAGGGCTATGTTTTGCCACCGGCCGCGCGCGGGCGTCGCCGCCACGCCGCCACGATGAGCCCGATGCCCGCCGCCAGCGTGCCGGCTTGCAGGTACGGGAGGGCCGGTTCCAGGCGCGCGTAGAGCGTCTGCCAGTCGAGCCCGACGCTCGCCGGATCGTAGGCCCGCGCGAGCAGCGCGATGTCGAGTGTCCAGCGCGACGCGACCGTGCAGCAGGCCGCGAGCCGCACGTAGGTCACGCCGATGACGAGCACGGCGCCGCCGGATGCCAGCAGCGCCAGGCGCCGCCGGTCCAGAGGCGCGGCGAGCAGGCGCGCCGCGACCCCGGCGACCGCCAAGTGGACGATGAGCGTGAGCGGGTAATAGTAGAGGCCCCAAACCTGCTGGCCGGTGACCGGCTCGCGGTGCGCGATCACGAACACGGCCTGCTGCGCCAGGTGCGGCAGCGCCGCCATCGGATTCGAGCGCCACAGCGTGACGAGCATCGCGAACTGGTCCGCGAGCGGCGCGGCCGCGTCGTTGGGCAGGCGGCCGACGGCCGCCGCCAGCAACCCGGCCTCCATGGCCAGCAAGCCGAGGAAGATGAGCATGGCCACCGCCAATGTGCGTCCGCCGTGCGGCCGGTTCGGGTTCATGGATACAGCTAGTATGTCGCAGAGGAGGGAGCCATGAAATGGGTTACGCGTGAACGCCCGAAGATAGACCGCATCGCCTGCCCGTGGCTGATTGCGCGCTTTATCGACCAGGCGCCCGAATTTCTGTTCGTGCCGGCGGAGCAGGTGCTCAAGGTCGCCAGCGAAACCGGCGCGGTTCCCTACGACATCCCGGGCGTCGAGATGAGCCATGTGGGCGAGCTGTGCTCGTTCGATGCCTTCCTCAAAAAATACAACCTCACCGATCCGGCGTTGCAGCAACTCGCCGTCATCGTGCGCGGCGCCGACACCGCGCACCCCGAACTCGCACCGCAGGCGCCGGGGCTGCTCGCGCTCTCGCTCGGCCTGTCGCACCTCTTCGCCGACGATCACGAAATGCTGCGCCACGGTATGGTGATGTATGATGCCCTGTATGCCTGGTGCCGGAGCTGCCAAAAAGAAACCCACGGCTGGCCGCCGAAAACGTAACGGGCGCCCAGGCACCACCCTTCCCGATGTTTACCGAAGACTTCACACCGCCCACGGCCCGCAGCACTGGTGGCCGGGCGATACCGCGTTCGAAATCATGGTCGGCGCGGTGCTGACGCAGAACACCGCCTGGACCA
>CAKKQL010000021.1 GCA_919902095.1 Acidiferrobacterales bacterium | reverse complement strand
GCACCCCGGGACGCGCGAGATCCGCGAGCGTGCGGATCGCCTTGGGATTCCCTTTTTGCACCAGCAGCACGTTGCCGCACGAACGCATAAACGGGACGTGGTGAGTGGCGTGCCCGGCGGCAACAACGCGATCGAGTATCTTCAGCGGGCTGATGAAAACGTGTGGCCGTAGCGACAGACACAGATTGCCGACGTGCAGGCTGCCAGCCTCGAGCCAGGCGAGCAATACCGCAGGGGGCGTGGTGACATAAAACACGTCTTCCACCGCCGGATGCGCGGCGAGGAAACGCCGCAGACATTCCTCGAGCGCCATGTGGTGATTGCCGTCGGAGAACACCACCAGCCGCGCGCGTTGCGGATCGCCGTGGAAATCCAGACACAGGTTCGAGCGCGCGTGCAGCCATCGAAACCCATCGTCAGGCCGGGTTGATTCCGCCGGCCAATCCAACGGTACCAGTGCCCGTGTCCCGGCATCGAATGCTGACGTCATTTACCGGGCCAAGCTGGACAAATCGGTTATCGTCGCGAGCACGAGCACGCACACGGTCAAGACCGCCACGGCCACCCAGTAACGCCGGGCATATTTCCGTCCCGGCTCGGGCAACCCGGCATACGGCGGGAAGCTGAACAGCGCGCCGAAAGCGCTCTCCTTTATACCGTGCGCTTGCTCATAGTAATGCCTCACCAACAACCGGTAGTAGATCAGCACATACGCATCGGCCACGAGTACGACGGCGAGCAGCGTTCGCATGGCCGTCAATGAACTGGCGTGTTCACGAACGTACGTTCGCCGATCGGCGACAATCCAGCCGTTTCGCCTCCCGCGAGGCGTTCGAGCGCTTCGCGGTTCAGTATGCAGATGTAGTGGTTCTGAATTTCGAGGATTTCGTGACGCTTGAGGTCGTTCAGAGCGGCCGTGACGGTCTGTCGCGTGGCGCTGATCATGTCGCCGATTTCCTGGTGGGTCAACGCGATATCCAGACGCAGATGGTCGCCGCTGAGCTTACCGTAGCGCGCAGCCAGACGCAGCAGCAGCTTCACGAGCCGGGTTGTGACATCGTCCGCCGTAAGGTTGATGAGCATGTCGCCGAGCACTCGCAGGCGGCAAGCGAGCAATTCGATCGCCAGCATGGCCGTGGACGGATGCTGCATCAGAAACGCCTTGAACTCCTGCCGTGGGATGGAAGCCACCTCGCATTCGCCGCAGGCCTGAGCGTAGACCTCGCGCCGGCCACCGCGCGGCATCTCCGCGAGCCCGAATACCTCCCCGGGAAAACAGAACCACAGAATCACCGCCTTGCCGAGCGAAGACAGGCCGTAAATTTTGACCCGGCCGCGCACCAATGTGTGGATGCTGCTTCCTGGCGAACCGGCTTGAAACACAAACCCGCCGTCACCGACGACACGGCGCTGGGCGCGGTGCAACAGCGACGCACGATCGTCGGAGTCCATGCGGCCAAGAAAGTCCGATGGCGGGATGAACCAGGGCTCGCTCGTCATGTTTTCCATCCAGGACAGGATTGCACATGTTAGGCGCCGACCGGAAAGGAGGGCAATCGCCGTCCGGCCAGGTTGGCAACTATACAACGCGCCGCCACGGTGTCATGTAATTGAATATAGAGGGATTTTCAAATTTGTCGGCTGGGCGACAAACAATCGAGATGGCCGCTGCTTTACTGCCTCATGTCGCGCCCAGTCCGTCGCGAACGGCTACGGCACGATAACCAATCAGAACCACAGGCAGAGTTTGGCAACCGGGCCGGTACGGATTCATCGTCGGTGTCGATAATCGCCTGCCGTCCATCCACTCGTTTCATAAACATGTAAGGGGACATTTATGGCTTCCGAATCATCATTGGTATCGGGGAACGGCCCCCTCGGTTACTTGGCCAATAATATTCAACAAACCAGCCGCAATCCCGCACGGGTACTGATCGGCTTCGTCGCTGCCTGGATGGCGTTCGCCCTGATCCTGTGGGTGCTGCCCCGGCCCGAGGGGCTATCCGCCGAAGGCATGATAGTGCTCGCAGTCGTGGTGTGGGCGAGCGTGATGTGGGTGTCGGAGGCGATGCCCGTCGGCATCACCGGCATCGGCATCCCGACGCTGCTGATCATTACCCAGGCGCTGCCCTGGGTCAAAGGCAAGCCACCGCTCGCGCAAGTGTTTTCGGGCTTCACCAGCCATGTCGTGTGGCTGCTGCTGTTCGCGCTCATGGTCGGCGCGATCATGCAGCTCCTCAAGCTCGACCGGCGTATCGCGCTCGCCATCCTCGACAAGATCAAGGCCTCCAATGTCGGGCGGGTGATCTGGGGCTTCTTCGGCGTCAACCTGGTGTTGTCGTTCTTGATCCCGGCGGCGGTGGCGCGTTCGGCCACGTTGCTGCCGATCGTCCGGGGCGTGACCGATCTGCTCGGCGACTCGGAGAAAGAGCGCGAAGCAAAGAAAGCAATCGTCATCCAGACACTGGTCTACGGCAGCATGATCACCGGCATGTTCATCATGACCGCGCATCTGCCGAACATGATCCTGGTCGAGATGTTCGGCAAGGGCGGCTTCAACATCGGCTACCTCGACTGGATGCTGCTGCAGTTCCCCTACCTCGGCATGTTCGTGCTGACCCAGTGGTGGGTGCGCTACCACTTCAAGACCAAGGGCGTGGAGATCGCCGGTGGCCACGGCTCGATCCGCAAAATGCACAAGGAACTGGGTCCGACGGCGAGCGGCGAGTGGCTGCTGCTGGCGATCTTCTGCGGCGTGGCGCTGTTCTTCATGCTCGGCAAGAACAGCCCGATCATGAAGGTGCACAGCGTCCAGCTCGGCATCGTCGCGCTGGTTGGGTTCCTGGTGCTGTTCATTCCGGGCCTGTTTCCGTTCAAGTGGAAGCAAATCCAGGACCGCACCATGTGGGGCACGTTCCTGCTGCTCGGCGGCGCGCTCACGATGACCTCCGCCATGGCCAAGTCCGGGCTCGCCGGCTGGATGGCCGACGGCATTCACGGCATGGTCGTGGGTCAGGTCTGGTGGCTGGTGCTGCTCATCATGATGGGCGGCACGCACATCATCCGCCTTGGCATGCTGTCGAACGTCGCGGCCGTGGCGATGCTCGCCCCGATCCTGTTCGAGCTCGGCAAGCAGCTCGGCCTGCACCCGGTGGCGTTCACCATGCTGGTGGCCGACACCGATACCTTCGCCTATATCCTGCCCACGCAGATCACGGCGGCGGTGGTCGCCTACGGTACCGACACCTTCAGCACCGCCGACTACGCCAAGGCCGGATGGGTATGCGTGCTGCTGGCGATCGCTTACGGAATCCTGATCATGGCCCCGTGGTACGCCTTTCTCGGTATGCCGGTCTGGGACGCAGCCGCGCCATGGCCGTTTGCCAAGTAACCCGTCGACACTTCGCGCCCGCCCTGCGGTTCCGGGGATGGCGAATTTTTTAACTTGTTGTGGGGTAATTGCAGATGAAAAAAATGACCGATGAGGAATTGAAACAGACACTCGGCGACTACATCGCACCGCCGGGTTTGTACAGCAAGACCAAGGACATGCCATTCCTCGGCAAGGTGAGCTGCAACGTTGAGAGCATCGTCGCCGGCTCGTGGCAAGAGATCGTGATCGACTACGAACTCGGTGCCTCGGGTATGGCCGACGGCTCGTGGTTCAAGGCCACGTTCCGTTTCTATTCCGACTGGGCGCTGTTCCAGAACACCGACCCCAAGGGCGCGAATTATATTTCGGCCGAGTACCATGCCGCACCCACGCTGCCGGGACAAAGCCCCGCGACGGTACAGAAGCTCAGCGTGCGCTTCGACCAGAAGGGCCACGAGCGGCCGTTCCAGAAGGCGGTGATCGTGGACACCTTCGACGGCTACCTCAAGGCCGGCGATCACATCGTCATCCGCCTCGGCGACCGCCGCTTCGGCGGCGCCGGCACGCGCGTGCAAACTTTCGTCGAACAAAATTTCAAGATCCGCTGCTACGTGGACCCGCTCGGCACCTCGCGCTTCGCGGCGGTAAACCCGGATCTCGTCATCCAGGTCGTGCCGGGCGTGCCGGCGCAGTTGCAGTGGGCCGGCTCGCGCCTGGTGCGCGCGGGCGAAAAATTCCCGCTGCGCGTGCGCGCCGAGGACGAATGGGGCAACACCTGCTGGAACCGGAGCGAGGAGGTCATCGTCACGGCCACCCTCAACGGCAAACCGTTATACGAAAAGAAGACAACGCTCGCGGCCAAGGGCTGGGCGGTGCTGTTGCTCGACGACCTGCCGACCAAGGATGCAGGCGAGCTGGCCGTGACCGCGTGTCTATCCAAACATCCGTGGGTCAAACCGCAGACCTTTTACGTCACGATAGAGAAGAATTTCGAGGCGCCGCGCATTTACTACACCGACCTGCACGTGCATTCCGAGGAAACCATCGGCACGAACAATGCGCGCTACAACCTCACCTACGGGCGCGATGTCACCGGCCTCGATGTGCTCGCCTTCGCCCACAACGATTTCAACATTACCACCGAAAAGTGGAAGCAAACCGTCGAGCTGATCCGCGAGATCACCAAGGACGGTTCCTTTGTCGCCTATCCCGGCACCGAGTGGTGCGGCTCGTCCTGCGCCGGCGGCGACCACAACGTGGTGTTCCTGCACGACGGCGAGCCGGAGTTTCCGTTTCTCAAAACCGGCGAACATGTGCGCTCGGTGGACTGGAACGAAGACACTAAAGGCGGCGGGGTCGAACCGGGTGCCTGGCCGCTTGAGGAACTGTGGGCTGCCTACGCCAAGGACCCGGAGGGCCACCTGCTGATCCCGCACGTCGGCGGACGGCGCTGCATCCTTGATTGGCATTACCCGAAGCTCGAACGGCTGATCGAGATCGGATCGAGCTGGGGACATTTCGGCTGGCTGTACCAGGAGGCGATTGAGCGTGGCTACAAGCTCGGTGCATCGATGGCGGGTGATGAGCACCGCGGCCGCTGCGGCGGCGGCGTGCCGGGGACCGCGGTGTTCGGCACCAAGGGCGGCGTCTCCGGCGTGATCGCCCCCGAGCTCACGCGTAAGGCCATCGCCCAGGCGCTGCGCGCGCGCCACACCTTCGCCTCCACCGGCGAGCGCACGTTCGGCCTGCTGCGCTGCGAAAACCACATCATGGGCGATGAGCTCACGCACAAGGGCAAAGCGACAGTGGAGTACCGCTTCCTCGGCGACGCCGGCTGGGACGAGATCGTGGCCTACGATCACACCGGCCCGATCTGGCGCCGCGACCTGCAACAGGAACTCGGCTACTCGCCGCGCAAGGTGCGCTTCCGCTGGGGCGGCGCGCGCATCAAGGACCGCTATCGCTGGGCCGCGTGGAAGGGCAAGATCACCATCACCAACGCCGTCATCAACGACTTCGCCGGACGCGGCTTCGAGCATATCGAAGAAACCTGCTGGCGTGAGAGCACCACCCAGATCGGCTTCAGGAGCGATACCTACGGTGACGTGGACGCCATCGAGATCGACGTCTCGCAGCTGGCCAACGCGAAGATCCGCGTCGAGGGCACCATCGACGGCTACGTGAAGGTCGGCAATCCGCTGAAGGGTAACCCGTTCGTGCACTGCCCGACATTCGAGTGGGAGATAACCGGCGCCGAACTGCTGACGCAGGGGCGCCTCAAGAAAGACCTGCCAGGCATCGACATGTTCTTGGGTCTTGAACGCATGTCCGATATGCCTGCGCCGCGCGACGTGTCCGGCAAAATCGAGATTGACCCCAAGAACGGCCCGCACGGCCACCGACCGGTGTATCTGCTGGCACGCCAAGTGGACGACGCCAAGGTCTGGACCTCGGCGTTGTTTATTACCTTTACCTAAAAGACGTTATGCCCCGCTCGTGCTGAAAATCGCACGGGCGGGAGCTCCTCTCTTCTCCGCTGCAAGGCGGAATTTTTTTGTGCAGAAAAATCAGTCCCGCGATGCGGTGGCGGGTGCGCTACGCATTACGCTATCTTTGACACGCAAAGGATCGGAGACGCCATAGAAAGTGACTTCAACGCCCGCGCCGCCGGCACTCGAAAACTCCACGTCGCCAACACCGAGCAGGCGCTGCCAGATGGTCTGGCGCACGTTGACGTTGCGCAGGTCCTGGACGCGGATGGACTGCACGTCGCGGCCGATGATGCCACGACAACTTTCAATGGTGTCGCCGCGGATAGTGAAGGTCCAGACATGCTGGCGATAGACAATAAAACCAACGAGCACCAGCAGCGGTACGCCGATCAGCGCCAGCACGATCTGCACGTTGCGCCCGCCACCGGCGGCGGCACCTTTCAAGCCGAGATAGACGAAAAACAGGAATAGCAGAATCGCGACCAGGACAGCAAACCACTGATTGCGCAGCGCCGGCCGCGCGATATAGCTCATGTCTTCCTTCTCCGGGGATTGTCCCTGAGGTTGTTGATTATCACGGGAAGCGAGGTATTTGTAGTCTTTCATGCCGCTATCTATGTTTGCGTCGTACACGATTACTTGTCTTATGAAAGAGGCTCTCTATTGCTTTCTTAGTTATGCGAATAATTTCTTGCTCTGTTAGAGCAAGCACTTCTTCTTGAAGCTTGGGCGGTAAGTTCGCAAACACCTCAACGACTTTTGGTGGATAAAACAACAACGATTCTTTGACGTCGAGAGCTTTGGCTACTTTTTCAAGAGTGTGCTGGGTAAATCCATTGTTGTTTTCAAGTCTGCGAATTGTTGTGTGATCCAGAGGTGGATCACACTTATCCGCAAGCTGACGCATCGATATATCATATTTTTGCTTGCGTAGCGCATGGACAGTTGCTCCCGGTGGATTTTTTATGTCGTACGTGTACACGCTTTCTCTAAGCATTGTGCATTTATCTCTCAAGTAAGAGTAGTTGATACCATCTATAGACAGATACCAAGTGTTGTACTGAAGACCACAATGTGTCTATGAATGCAACATTGCCAATTTGGTTTTGCAACAAATCTAAGTCAAACCGAGCCCGGAAATAGGTTTTGTTTAGAGGCCCCGTAGTGCGCGCCGAGTACCGCAGCCCTA